>JAGGDZ010000461.1 GCA_024648655.1 Chloroflexota bacterium
CGATACGTGGCTGCTGTCGCATGATACGGCGCTGGAGCTATTCGGCAGGGCGGCACAGGCGGCAGATGTCGCCGTCGTCGAGGGCGTGATGGGGCTGTACGACGGACACGCTAACCTGACCGAGCAAGGCTCCACCGCTGAGGTTGCCAAATTGCTGCGCACGCCCGTTATTTTGATTGCGAGTGCGGCAAGGGTGGCGCGCAGCGTCGCAGCAGAAGTGCTGGGCTTTCAGAAGTTCGACCCTTCGGTGAACATCGCAGGCGTTATCCTCAACGGCGTGGGCAGCCCGCGACACTTGGAGTTCTGCAAGCCGCCAATCGAGGATGCGACCGGACTCCCCGTACTTGGCTACATGCCCCGCCGCGATGACCTGCGCGTTCCGGAGCGCCATCTAGGACTTATCCCCACTGTAGAGGGCGTGGTTGTCGAAGAGTGGTTCGACAGTCTCATCGAACAGATCGAGGAGACGATAGACCTTGACCATCTGCTGAAAATTTCCGGGCAAGCCGAGACGCCAAGCGTTGCATCTTCCGCGTTCCCGAGTGAACCGCAGCCGACAAGGACGCGCATAGCGGTGGCGCAGGACAAGGCATTCAACTTCTACTATCAGGATTCGCTCGACCTGCTGGAGGCTTGGGGCGCAGAACTCGTGCCATTCAGCCCACTGGATGATGAGGCGCTGCCGGATAGCGTTGGCGGGGTCTATATCGGCGGCGGCTTCCCTGAGCTTTTCGCGCGAGAATTAGCAGCCAACGAGGGGATGAAGCAGTCAGTCAGAGATGCCCACATAGATAGGCGCAGGATATACGCTGAGTGCGGCGGGCTGATGTATCTCGGCGAAAGCCTCACGGACTTCGACGGTGAAGCGCATCGCATGGTCGGGCTGATACCGGCAAGGTCGTCAATGAGCAAGGGAAGGCTGACACTCGGGTACCGCGAGGTCGAGGCGCTGGCGGACGGCGCGCTGCTGGCGAGGGGAAATCGAGTGCGCGGGCATGAGTTTCACTGGTCGGTCGCGGATAGTCCGTCGTCCGAAAAGCAAGCCGCGTACTCAGTTCGCAGCCAGGACGGGCGCATCGAGGGCTTTCGCAACGGCAGCCTGTGGGCGTCGTACATTCACGTGCACATGGGAAGCTGCCCGGAAATGGCGCGGCGATTTGTGGCGGAGTGCACGAATGCGCGCCCAGAAAGCTGTTGACATCGCTTAAATGTTCGCATACCATGCCTTTTGACAGGGAAATTGGTAAAAGCTGCGAAGAAGGATGATGCAATTGGAGAGCCGCGTATTTCTTGACGACTGCATGCGCTTCTTGGCGAACGCTGCGAAAGAAGCGCCATTGTTCGACTTCACATTCCTTGACCCGCCGTTCAACCAAGGTAAGGAATATCGAGAGCATGACGACCGGCTGGGCGATAGGGAGTATTGGGATTGGATGCGGGAAGTGTGTAGGCTGACACTTAATCATTCGTCGCCGGGCGCCGCAATATATTTCATGCAACGCGAAAAGAACTCTGAAAATGTGCTGCGAGTGCTGCGCGAGTCAGGGTGGCAGTTCCAGAATCTGATTGTGTGGCGAAAGAAAACATCGGCTATTCCCAGCGAAGTACGATACGGCAAGGCTTATCAAGTGATTGCCTTTGCCACGAAAGGACAACGGGCTAGGGTATTCAACCGGTTGAGAATAGACCCTCCATTGCCGAATGGATATAAGCCCCGCGAGAAAGGCATGTTCGTTACTGATGTTTGGGACGACATCAGAGAATTGACTTCAGGCTACTACGCCGGCGATGAGGCATTACGCTACGATGACGGCGGGCGCATCCACAAACAACAGTCTCCCATCGCGTTGCTCTTGCGAATGATACTGTCTTCCACAAACCCTGGGGACTGTGTGTTTGACCCATTCTCAGGCACGGGCACTACGCTGGTCGTGGCATCGCAGTTGCGCCGTGTCGGAGTTGGAGTCGAGAAAGATGAGGTGAACTTCGGCTGCATCCAAACGCGCTTGCGAGATGCGCGGGATGCGGATTCAATCCTTCAGTATCGCAATCACTACATACACACCTCTTCGTTGAGCGAGATATGGCCGGCGAGCAAAGCCGACCACTCGACCAACGCGAGCGTGCCGATGCTGCTCAACTGACCTCCATGCCAACCTCGTCTGTCTTCCACTTCTTCGCTCGCCTCCTGGAACGTAGAGGCTACTTCGTTCAAGACAACAAACTTGAGGACTTCGCGTTCCCCAGAGATATGATTGCGGCGGAGTCCCGTTACGGATTTCCTGATTTCGTGTTGAAGACCAACCACGACGGCTCATTAGAGGGCGGAGAGTTCATCGAACTCAAGGATGCGAAATCGTACCAAATAGCATCTTTCAACTCCACGCTTCCCAGCGCTACGAAGCCGGTTTCGTCTTTATCGCAAAACATGATGAAGCAACTGGTTGAAGCAGGTGATGACATAGAATCCGTTCCTCAAAGAGATGTCTATTACCTCGTCAGGGGCATCAGGCGCACTACGTCTTCACCATTGGCAAAGACAGTGCTGGTAAGCGGGTCGTTCTTTGAGACCGTCTCTACTAAAGAAGTTCTGTCTAGTGCATTTCACCAAGTTGCCACCGCATCAACGCCTCTCGATGTGGATGTGTCTGAACTCACTGAGCATTTCGATATTCGGCAATCCAGCTTTGCTGAAACCCGAAGAGTCGAGGGTTCGTCAATCTCTGTCCGCTTCAGAGTGATGGCTCAAGCTGACCCTCGCGCCAATCTAATGTCGGACAGCAGATATCCAATGATTGGCGATAACACATTGACCATGCTGGTTCACGAACGTCGATTGATAAATCCATTATTGATAAATCCATTATTGATAAATCCATTATTGACTGGAAATTCTTATGCTTGGGATCAAGCGCCCGTAGCGATAAAGAATTGCGAGGCATACACTCATTTGGGAGAGGCGTTTGATGAGATTGACGCAAACTTGAAATCTGTCGTCCGCGTATCGGTTATGCGCCATCCCATGAACGGGCCGTTTTTCATGGCGCAAGCTCCCATTCATCCTTGAAACTGGTGTCTCCATGCAGCGCAAGAACCGCCCACGAGCGCTTGGCACCGCCGTATCTCTACATTAGCATCAACAGCATCAACGGACATCTTAAGAGCGGAGAGGTGAACCAAATGGGGCTGAGTTTCTACATTGTCGAAGGTCAAGGAGTATTAAATTGAAAGTAACAGACTTCCGCACCATGGTCGTTGAGAATGAACCGCCGTATATCGGCGGACGGTATCTGCTCTGGCTGGAGTTGCAGACGGATGAGGGGATAACGGGGCTGGGGGAGCGCATCACGGGGAGCACTTACTCGCACAGGCTGGGGGATCTGAAGTCGCAGATCAGCCTTATCGAAGAGATGGTGCGGCAGTACGTCATCGGGGAGAATCCGTTCAATATCGAGAAGATATGGGACAGGATGTACGCATCGCGGCACGACTACCGGCATCCGAGCCTGCACGCCACGCCTGTACTGAGCGCGATAGACATGGCGCTCTGGGACATCGCGGGGAAGGCGGCAGGACAACCCATCTACAACCTGCTGGGCGGCAAGTACCACGAGACGCTGCGCGCCTATGCCTACATGCCGGGCGGCTCGTTCCAGGACAACCCCGAGTCCGCGGGCGAGGTGGCGGCGCAGCTGCTTGAAGAGGGCAACTCGGCATGCAAGATCGATCCGTTTATGCCAGCATACCCGATACCGCGCGACATAGGGCTGCCGG
>JAGGDZ010000267.1 GCA_024648655.1 Chloroflexota bacterium
CATCCAACCCCGTTTCTTCCTTCACTTCGCGTATCGCCGCCGCCTCTACCACCTCGCCCCTGTCAACATACCCTGATGGAAATGCCCACTTGCCATACTGCGGCTCGACTCCGCGTTTCACCATTACCAAGCCATCACCGTCCGCTACAAGCGCGACCGCCGCGACTTTGGGGTCGAGAAACACAATGTACCCGCAGGCAAGGCAGTACGGCCGCACCATGCCCTCGATGTGCTTCTCTTCAAGGCGCTCGCCGCATCGCTGGCAGAAGTTGAACTCTCCGGGCATGTCTCTCCGCCTCAACTGCTACAGATTTTCGTTCCAGCCATCATCTTATCACCTCGGAAATCTTGCAGCAGACGAATGGTTACTGACAACTGGCAACTCCCAGCGATATAATAGCTTCGCTAACACTTGGAAGGAGTGAGTTATATGCGATCAAACACGGCAAAGCACAAGTTGGAGCGCGGCGAGAATGTAATCTGCATCTCAGGTCTGAACTCCACTCACATCATAGATTTCTTGGGACAGTTCGGATTCGATGCCGTCTGGATCGAGGCGGAGCACGGCCCCAATGACTTCGCGGACATTCCGGATCTCACCCGCGCCTGCGACCTATGGGACATGACATCCGTGGTGCGCGTAAACCGGAACAACGCCGGCATCATATATCGCACGTTTGACGTCGGTGCACAGGGTATCGTCGTACCACATGTGGATACTGCCGATGATGCGCGAGCGGTCGTGGACGCTGCCAAGTTCGCCCCCGTAGGGCATCGCGGCATGTTCGGCAGCAGGCAGGGCTACGGCGACCCCGACTACATACACAAGGCGAACGATGAAACTCTTGTCGTGGTTCTCATTGAGGACATAAAGGCAGTCAATAACCTAGATGAGATACTGACTGTTGACAACATCGATGTGTTCTTCGTTGCTCCCAGCGACCTCGCGCAGTCAATGGGATACCTTGGGGGTATCGACCATCCTGAAGTTACATCGACCATCGACGGCGCACTCGAGAAGATAGTAGCTTCGGGGCGCACCGCAGGCTCGCTCGTAACCGACGATAACGTCGAACACTACCTCAGCCTGGGAGTCAAGTTCATGATGACGGGCTGGCAGGCATGGGTTGGGTCGGGCGCGGCAGCGTTCAAGGGGAAGGTATCTGCAGCAACAAGCTAAGCGAAGGCAAGATGTGAAGAACATCGCCGCAACATTGGAGGCGCAGCTTGACAATCTCTCGTTGTGCCAACTGCGCGGCATAGCAGCCGTAGCCGAAGTACACGGCGCCCGGACATATCTTGCCGGCGGCGCAGTTAGGGACGCATTGCTGGGATTGCAAGTCTCAGATGTTGACATTGCGGTCGTCGGCATGACATCCGAACTTCCCATAGGTGTCGCGCAGGCGCTCAACGGCAGAGTTGTCGCGCGTTCCCAGTTCAACACCTTTTCTCTGATTGCGTCCGGCAGACATATTGACCTCACAATGGCGCGCTGCGAGACTTATGCCCACTCAGGCGCACTGCCTACCGTACTTCCTGGCACAATTCGGCAAGACCTTGCTCGCCGCGATTTCACTATCAACGCAATGGCGGTGTCTCTCAGCACAGGTTCTTTCGGCGAACTAATCGACCTCTTGAATTGCCAGTCGGATCTGAAGACGGGCATGGTGCGTGTTCTGCACGATGACAGTTTCAAGGACGACGCCACCCGCATACTCAGAGCAGCCCGTTACGCCGTCAGACTTGGCTTTACCTTGGAAGCGCACACCGAGCATCTGCTGAGGGGCGCTGTGTCTTATCTCGATACTATCTCACCCGCGCGATTGCGCGACGAGTTCATGCGAGTGTTGCAAGAGGGCAGGGCGGTTTCAATCCTTGAGATGCTGCAATGCCTCGGTGCTCTACGGTCTATACACCCGGCGCTGGCGCTCAGTCCACAGACCTCGGATGCCCTCCGCCGCGCCGCGCAGTCGGATTATGCCGAAATGCCCGCGCTGTTCCTATCTATTCTGACATACTCTATGACCGAGAGCGAGAAGGCGAATCTTGTGGAACGCCTGCAACTTAACTCGCGCTTGAGGCAAACCGTCCAAAGTACAGGATTGGCGCGAAGTCTCGTTCAAGACGACCGTTCCGGCGGCGATGTCAGGCGCAGCGAGATTTACAGGCGGCTGAAGGGACTTGATGAGGCGGCGATTCTCGGTTGCGCGCTGTCAGAAGGCGATAGCGTCATGGCACAGCGCCTGATGCTATATCTGAACGAACTGCGCCACATTACCCCAGCCCTTAAAGGCACCGACTTGCTCGCGCTAGGTGTGCCACAAGGACCTGAGGTAGGTGCATTGCTCGACGACTTGCTGGAAGCCCGTCTCGATGGAAAGATAGAGACGCGCCAAGATGAGATAAGCTTCGTGAGGGCGCAATGTAACCTGCCCGCTTCGAAGGAAACTTGTCGAACCTCTTAGCCTACGGACACGCCGCCTGCCGACAGTCCAGGCTCCGTCATACCACTAGGATCGAGTATTTCGTCAAGGTCTTCAGACGACAGGTCCGTCTTCTCTATTGCCACTTGCTTCACCGTTTTTCCGGTCGCCTGCGCTTCCTTGGCAATCGCCGCCGAGTCGTCATATCCGATGTGCGGCACGAGCGTTGTAACGATGGCAAGCCCGCGCTCGACCATGTCGGGTCCCGCGCTAGTCGCCTTCAGTCCGCGCACGCACTGCTCGTCGAGATTACGCGCAGCCGTCGCAAGCAGGTCGATTGATTGCAGCAAGTTATACGCACACACCGGCATCATCACGTTTATCTCGAAGTTGCCCGACTGTCCGCCGACTGCGATGGCGGCGTCGTTTCCTATGACATGCGCGGCTACCTGGCAGACTGACTCCGGTATTACCGGGTTCACCTTGCCCGGCATTATAGAGCTTCCCGGCTGGACCTCCGGCAATTCAATTTCCCCTATGCCGCCGCGCGGACCCGACCCCAGCCACCGGATGTCATTGCATATCTTCATCAAGCTGACTGCCACGGTCTTCAGCGAGCCGCTCGCCTCCACCGCATTGTCGAGAGTGCTCTGTGCCTGGAAATGATTTGTCGTCTCCCTTACCTCGACGCCCAGCATCTCTGACAGTCGAGCGCACACACGTCCTGCGAACTCAGGATGTGTGTTCACGCCGGTGCCCACTGCCGTGCCGCCAAGCGCGACTTCAGCGAGTTCACGTTCAGCATGCCGCAGCCGCTTGATGCCGCGCTCAATCTGCCCGGCATGTCCCAGAAACTCCTGGCCAAGGCGAACGGGGGTAGCGTCCTGCAGGTGCGTTCGGCCCGTCTTGATTACAGGCATGAATTCGTCAGCTTTCTGCTCCAATCCTTCCTGAAGTTGTTCCAGCGCCGGGATTAGCTCATCGTGAATTGACTTCAGCGCCGACACATGGATTGCGGTTGGTATCACATCGTTCGACGATTGCCCGATGTTCACATGGTCGTTCGGATGTACGGGAGACCGCGACCCGATAACGCCGCCCATCAACTCGATGGCACGATTCGAGATGACCTCATTCACGTTCATGTTCGTCGATGTTCCACTGCCTGTCTGAAAGATGTCCACAACGAACTGGTCATCCAGCTTGCTGTCTATGACCTCTTGTGCGGCCTGTACGATGCCGCCTGCAAGGCTGCCGTCAAGCAGTTCAAGTTCCGCATTTACTTGGGCTGCCGCCTGCTTGATCTGCCCCAGCGCGCGTATGAATGAGCGTGGAAAGCGCAGATTGCTAATGGGAAAGTTCAGCACAGCCCGCATCGTATTCGCGCCATAGTAGGCATCCGCAGGCACCTGGAACTCGCCCATCGAGTCCCTTTCGATTCTAAATTTCTGTTCTGACACTGTTAACTCCTGAAATGATGGTTCAATTCTTCTACTTTCAAGTTAGCCTTAATTCAGAGTCTTCTTGGCAAACCCCACAACCTCGTCTGCGACTTCCCACTCATGACCACTCAGGCTGTGGTCGCCGTCCGGAATTTCCCGAAACTGAAGCGGTTCACGCACGCTGTCCAGCATGTACTGCAACTCAACGGACGACACCAGCCGGTCATTCTGTCCCACGACGAACAGTTTAGGGCGCTTATCCTTCACGACGCGAGATTCCGCAATCGCGGACAGAGGCGGCGCAATCAGTACAAGGCTCTGCGCCCTCTTGAAATGCCGCAGCCCGCGCAATATCGCACCCGCTCCGAAAGAGTAACCTCCCAGGGTAATAAGTTTGCCGTCCACTCCGGGCCACCGCCGCATCATATTCAATGCCGACTTGATGTCATCATGCACGCCGTCACCGTTCCCGAATTCGCCCTCGCTGCCCTCTACGCCTCGAAAATTAAATCGTAAGCTTGCAAATCCTGCTTCGCACGCCGCGCGGCACACACTTGTCACCAGCGGGTTGCCCATGTTGCCGCCGAGCATCGGATGCGGATGGCACATCACGAAAGCAGGATAAGGCTGTTGCAATCCTTCCGGAAGCGAGAGAACGCCTTCAAGCGTCAGCCGCCTGCTCTTGAATGCAATGGCGGTCTGCTGCATCACTGGCGCCGCCTCTCATCGCCAAGCCACTGCCTGAAGAAGACGGTCGTTAATCCGGCAACCTCGGAAACATGCCGACCGAAGAAGTGATCGGCGCCGCCGATTATCTCAACCTCTTTAGGGTCGGTGAAGCGCCTTGCCGTGAACTTGAACTGCTGTACCGGAAAGTCGTGGTCGTGCTCACCGAGTATCAGTAGCTTAGGCAGCAAGAGTTCCTGAGCGCTCATCTCGTTGAACACACGGGAGGGACAGGCTATGCTCGCCAAGGCTTGCGGAAGATTGCTGCGCGAAGCCGCTGCCATGGCAACCGCCGCACCGAAGGAATAGCCTGCGACACCCACTCGACTTGCATCCACATTTTCACACAGAGACAAGAATTCCAACGCCGCTATTGCATCCTCAATTTCGCCTATGCCGCCATCGAACGAACCTTCGCTCATATCCACTCCGCGGAAGTGGAACCGCAATGCGGCAATTCCCGCGTTACAAAGACTCTGCGCCAGCGAAGCCACAATGACGTTGTACATATCGCCGCCGTACTGCGGATGCGGGTGGCATATTACGACGCCCGGGAAACGACCTTCTTCGGCAGGCAAGTGCAACGTGCCTTCAAGCGCCAACTCTCCGCTGGGAAACATCATGTCTCGCAGTACTGCCACTATGCTTTATTTCCCTCACTCAACTGAGTTCGTATGTCTGTGGACTGGGTAAAGTTTAGGCGACCGCTATGGCTTTTGACAAGCGCGATTGCTAGAATGGTAGCGGTCCTGATGGTGGGAGGGGTGGACTGACCGACTGTATAGCTTACGCACTGACCAACCAATCTAGGAGGCTCCCAAGTGAGAGAAGTTGACCTTCGCAGCGACACTGTAACACACCCTTCGCCGGAAATGCGCCGCGCAATGGCGGAGGCAGAGCTTGGCGACGACGTGTTCGGTGACGACCCCACACTTAACCGCCTTGAGGCAATGGCGGCCGAACTTCTGGGCAAGGAGGAGGCGGTATTTGTCGCAAGCGGCACTATGGGCAACCTCGTTTCCATTCTGACCCACGCCGGTCGTGGGGATGAAATCATTATCGGTGACAAGGCGCACATCTTCCGAAGCGAGGCGGGCGGAGCTTCAGCGCTCGGCGGCGTGGCGTACAACACGCTCCCTAACGACCATCGCGGTATGCTCGACCTCGACCAGTTGGAGGCTGCAATCAAGCCGCCGAATGTCCACTTCACGCGCACTGCGATGATAGGATTGGAAAACACGCACAATGCCTGCGGTGGAGCACCCCTGACAGCGGATGATACGGCAGCAGTCGCCGAAATCGCCCACAAGCATGGCGTACCGCTGCACGTTGACGGAGCACGCATTTTCAACGCATCCGTCGCGCTTGAAACACCGGTAACCGAGCTTGTGAAGGATGCCGACAGCGTCAGTTTCTGCTTGTCTAAGGGCTTGAGTTGCCCGATAGGGTCGGTCGTGTGCGGCAGCGCCGAGTTCATCGATGGCGCGCGCAAATGGCGCAAGATGGTTGGCGGCGGCATGCGGCAAGTCGGCGTTGTCGCCGCAGCGGGCATCGTCGCGCTCGACAATATGATCGAACGTCTCAACGACGACCACGCCACCGCACGCAGGCTCGCGCAAGGCTTGGCGCAGATTCCCGGCATTGACATCAATCCCGATGCCCTGCCTACGAACCTCGTGTTCTTCAAAATCACCACCGGCGACCCATCGCTTATAATGGAAGAGATCAACAGACACGGCGTCAAAGGCGGTGCCGCTTACGGCGACTGGCGTTTCGTGACGCACTATGGCATCGACTCTGACGACATTGATTACGCCCTCGAAGTCATGGACGCTGCCTGCCGAAAGTATGCGGGTATATAGCTGATATTTTCCTTCCCGCATGGTTGGCGGGCGCTAGAATGGAAGTTGTGCTCCACATCGGCGCAATTTAGACCTAAAGTTAGACTTAACGAGGCAGGCGGCATCGAATCGCCTGCCTCTCTTTTCTCTTATGATTCTTATACTCCGAAACTCTCGGTTCCGTTTGCTCTGGCTGAGCGCTGTCGTCAACTATTTGGGCTTGATGTTCTATTTCACAGTCAGCGGCTGGCTCGCGCTGCAAGTTACCGGCTCGGCATTCTGGGTTGGCGTAACGGCGGGCGTCAACGGACTGAGCATGATGCTGTTCAGCACGGCGGCGGGCGTATTGGTTGACAGGCTCAACCGCAAGTGTCTGATAATGGCAACTCTCTTGGTTCAGGTAATCGTGGCTGCATCCGTCGCCGCGTTGATATTCACAGAACAGATTCAACTCTGGCACATCCTGGTCGCCGTATTCATCGATGGCACTATGACGGCGGTCAAGGTGCCGTCGCGCACGGCGCTGGTGCTCGATGTTGCCGGCCGCCAGAACCTGCTGCAAGCAACGGCGGCGAACTTCGCTGCGATGACAGGCGCTGGCATTCTGATACCCCCGATTGCAGGAATGGTTGTCGATACTCATGGAATCGGATGGGCGTATGTCGCAATTGGCGGGGCATTCCTGTTGTCCGGCGTGCTGCTCGCATTCCTTCGAGGAGTTAGGAGAATGGAACCGGCGTCCAAGACTTCACCCGTACAGGACTTCACAGACGGCGTGAAGTATGTGATGACCGCGCCGGCAGTCCGCTTGCTATTCCTGCTGATGATTACCTCAGAGCTGTTTGGCTGGGCGCACGAACCTATGATGCCCGTTATGGCCGGTGAGGTATTGGATGTGGGTCCCATGGGACTGGGTTATCTCATGTCGGCGGGAAGCGCGGGCGCTCTTCTTGCCTCCCTGTTTCTTTCTGCGATGGGAGGCATCCGACGAAAGGGGTTGGTGCTGCTACTAGGCTACATTGGTTTTGGCGCGTTTCTGATTCTGTTTGCACTGTCGGAGTGGCTGCTTCTATCGCTCCTGCTCATAGCAATCGCTTATGCCTGTGTAGCGCTCTACGAAACGATGCTCCGCACACTCTTGCAGACTGCCGTCCCAGACGAGATGCGAGGACGCGTGCTGAGCTTTCAGATGTTCAGTTGGGGCTTTACCGGCTTTTCCGGCCTTTACACCGGATCTATTGCGGCGCTAGTCGGCGCGCCATTGGCAATATCCATCGGTGCGGGTGTAGTCGTGCTTAACGGCTTGCGGCTCATCCGCTCGCTTCCCGGCCGATACAATGAAGAACAGCGCGTACAGACTTCGGTCGATGCTGTCGCATAGCCTGGCAACTAAATGTACTCCAAGCGCAACTTATGCTCCTGATCCTCCGC
>JAGGDZ010000349.1 GCA_024648655.1 Chloroflexota bacterium
GACGCACTGGAACTTGAGGAAGCAATCATCGCGGCTGGTGGGGCAGGGGGCATGGTGCGTTCGATGGACGAGTGGGCGCAGCACGCCCAGTCCGCCGCCGTTGCGTCACTTCCCCTGCTGGAGATAACCAAGATAGGAGACAGTCCATCCGAAGCCCTACCCGATGGTGACAGACCTCTATCGGGTATCAGAGTCCTCGACTTGACGCGCGTGCTTGCAGGCCCGACTTGTGCCCGCACTCTGGCAGAGCATGGGGCGGACGTGCTGAAGATTACTGCGCCGCACCTTGCCAGCATAGGCTCTCAGGAGTTCGACACGGGGCATGGCAAGCTGTCGGCGCACCTCGATCTTCGGCAAAATCAAGACCTCGAAACGCTGCGAGACCTCATACGCCAAGCAGATATTTTCTCTCAGGGCTACCGTCCGGGCACACTTGCGGCGCGCGGACTTTCGCCACATGACCTAGCGGCGTTGCGACCTGGCATCATCTACGTCTCGTTGTCGGCATTCGGGCGCGTAGGCCCTTGGGCAGGGCGACGCGGCTTCGATACGGTCGTTCAAACTGTAAGCGGCATAACTGCCAGGCAAGGCGAGTTATTCCCCGGTTCCGAGCCGGGCCCACAGTTCTATCCGGTTTCTGCAATCGACTACCTGACCGGCTATCTTATGGCATTCGGCGCGTTGCTTGCTCTCGCACGCCGAGTAACGGAAGGCGGCAGCTGGCTAGTGTCAATCTCACTGGCGCAGACTGGGCGCTGGCTCGTAAGTAGAGGACAAGTGTCTGAAGACGAACTGCGAGACGTCCCGCAGGACTTCACTTCGGAGGAGATAGCAAGCTGGTCAACATTCAGCAACCTTTCGATAGGGCGTGTCAGACATCTTACCCCTGCGCTCCAATTGTCGGAGACGCACCCATACTGGTCTCGACCCGCCGTGCCGCTGGGTCATCATAAGCCGGTGTGGCCCGAACCCGCATGAAGATGTGTAATCACCGAGCTTACTTTCTGCGTTAGCGGCTGGTCGCAATGTGTGATTTGGCATTAAGGCATTAAGTGGAGTGGCTAGGCGATATTGCTATCACCACTGGACGAACATTGGCATCACGACATGCACGTAGTCATCGCCCTCGACGGGCTTTAGGACGCCTGGACTGGAAGGTGACGACACTTCCATCGCCACTTCTCCGTTGAGTACGTCCAACACATCTGTCAGATACTTGGAATTGAAAGCTATCTTGGCATCTTCGCCTTCAACTGCCGCGCCCAGTTGACCCTGATTATCTCCCACTTCTTCGGCTCGGGACGACACTGTCAGGTGTCCGGGCGCGTCCTCTTCGCCGGCGCCCATCTGAAGGCGTATTATGCCACTGCCGTCTCGCGCGAATATGGCCGCCGTTCGCGTCGCGCGCAGAAATTCATCCGAGTTGAGCACTACACGTGTCGTGTAGCTCTGCGGAATGAGCTGATTGTAGTTGGGGAAGTTTCCGGCAATCAGTGTGGAAACTATCTCCACATCCTCCACACGGAAGAGTGCTTGATTGCTTGAAGGGGTTACCATGAATTCCACTGCCTTCTGCTGAGTCCCCAGAAGTCGGCTAATCTCGTTCAGCACACGCGCCGGAATGAGGAACTCTAAATCCTCGCTCGGCGGCTCTGCTAATTCCCCGCTATACACGGCGAGCCTGAACCCGTCTGCAGCGGCGAACTTGAACCTGTCTCCGCTGATTTCGGTCTTCACACCCGTTAGGACTGGTCGAGAGTCCTCCGTTGCGGCAGCGAAAGACACCCGGCCGATTGCCTCGCGCAGGACGTCCGGCTCTATCTTCGCTGCCAGCCCACCCTCTACGGCAGGAATAGGCGGAAAGTCATCGGCCGGACTTCCGCTTATGTTAGACTCGAAGCTCACGCACTTGATGTTAAGACCAACGGGCTGTGAAGTTGTTTCCATGTCGATGCGCTCAGGCGGCAGAGAGTTCACGAAGTCGCTGAGCAGCCGCGCCGGTACCGTGATGGCGCCCTCTTCCTCCACCTGCGCCCCGATCCATGTGGTCATAGCCATGTTGAGGTCCGTTGCGGAAATCTTGAGCATAGACTGCTCAGTGGACAGAAGGACATTCTGAGTTATGGGCAGTGTGGACCGTGAAGCGACCGCTCTTCCTACGACTGACAGGCCGCGCGCAAGATTCTCTTGTAGGCAGGATAACCTCATCCTCATGTCCTCCAAAGTGTAGTGTATGCGTCAGGACTCATTCGGTAATTCTAACCCATTGATTGCAGGGCTTTCTACGTGATAAAAGACAAAATAGAGTCAAAATGCGCTCTCCAAGCGAATGGAGAGCGCATCTATCGGCAAGGATACAGTCGGGGTCGGGGACACTAGTTGACTGTAATCGTGCCTATCATACCTTGCGCGCTGTGCGGGGTGCAGATGAGTTCGTAAGTGCCGGCGTCGTCGAATGTGAATGTGTAGGTGACCGTATCGCCGGCATCGACTTCCACGTATATGTCAAGGTCGTCCACCTCGAATGTGTGGAACTCGGTTTCCGAGGTCATTGTAAAGGTCACCGTTTCTCCAGCACTGAACGACATTTCAGATGGGTCGTACTTATACTCGCCGCTGCCGCCAATATCTTCAAGATTGACATCGAAAGGAGTACCGCCACCCGCTGCTTGACCCGATGAACTTGCATCGGTTGACACCGCGACAGTTGGAGCCGGCGGTGGCGGTGGCGGCGATGTGCGCGGAACCGTGGTGGGCGGCGGCGGCTCAGGCGTCGGTTGCCCACAGGCTATCAAACCAAGCATCAAGATGGCACATACGCTTGCAAGCGCCAATAGACTTCGCTGCTGCAACATAGCCTCCTGCAATTCTACTCCCTAATTCTGCTCTTTTAGTTTATCGGCTGCATAGGGAAATCCACTATTGTTCTGACTCATTATCGTCGGCCAGTAGTTTGTATAAATGATTTCTGATTTCAAACTTGTCGCTCTCACGCGAGAATATCTCTCAGTCGGCTTGTCTTATGGCGACTTGCCACTCCATCCAGGCCGGCGGTGATTAAGCTGCCAAGGGCTATGCAAGGGTTTGCGCCGGAGTCCGAAGGTCTGAATTCTATGTTCGTGGAAGCCATCTTCGCCCCCCGGAAGTTAGACGGTGTCCGCGGCGCTGCCCCTCCGTTGTCAGTGCCATAGTATGTGTAGGCGGCGCTCGAAGAGCCGGGTGAAAGCTTGCGGTAGCTGTTCATGTTTGGGCAAATCAGCGCAACAAGCGCCTGCAATTGTTTCATGTCGCCCATCGCTTGCATCGCATGCGCTACACTGATTTTCGAACTCAGGCGTCCTTCCAGGCTGAATATATGCGTGGGCTTGCCGCGGATGATTCCACCGTTATCGCACCAGAAGAATGATACTAGATGTACACCGGCGTCCCTGGCTTTGCGAACGACTTCAGCGCGTTCCATTTCCCTCACGGATGTCTAGAATTCGTTGAATTGCGATAACTTAGTGAACAATTTCACTTTATCATTCAAGGAATACGCAGTCAAGAAATTGGGGCTAATGCGCGGCTTGCTGTCGTTGTCTGTAGTCGGACTGCCTGCTACAATTTTGAGCGTTGTTAGGGAAGTGAATAAATTCGCCCTGAGCCTGTCGAGCGGCGAATTCGCACCGCAATCTTTTTCGGAGAATGATCACCCCCTTATGACCGCAATCGAAGGCAGTTGAAAGCGAGCGGCAGCAGAGGAGGCAAACCGGCTTGGCAGATTCAACACGGCGCTATTCCACAGGCACTCCTTGGGAGGCTGTCGCGGGTTACAGCAGAGCTGTCCGCAGCGGTAACAGGATTTATGTCTCCGGCACAACCGCCAGCGGCGAATCAGGGGTGATGGGCTTGGACAGCGCCGAGGAGCAAGCTAGGGCGGTGCTTGAAATCATCAGGAATGCTATCGAATCGCTCGGCGGAAGTCTGTCCGATGTCGTTCGCACGCGCATTTATGTGAAGGACATCGCATACTGGGAGAGCGTGGCGCGCGTCCATGGGGAGTTCTTCGCCGATATTCGCCCGGCTTGCACGCTTGTCGAGGCTCGGCTGGTGGACGACTCCTTGTTGGTCGAGATTGAAGCCGAAGCAGTAGTGGCTGATAACGATGCGTTTTAGCTTGCGCCTTAACAACGACCTGCCGGTGTCTCAGTACGTAGAGCTTGCGCAGCATGCCGAATCGCTAGACTTCGATCAGTTCTGGGTCAGCAATGACTTGTTCCTCCGAAGCGCAGGCGTGATTCTAACCGCGGCGGCTCTGAACACGGACCGTATTCGGATCGGCAGCTGCATCCTAAATCCCTACACTATAAACACGGCTGAGATTGCTATGCTTGCAGCAACGCTGGATGAAGTTTCAGGCGGCAGATTTCTGCTCGGCTTGTCTGCCGGAGCGGCAGAGTTTCTCGACTGGGTGGGCATACGGCACGGCAAGCCGCTGACGGCGATGCGTGAATCGGCGGTGGCAGTCAGGAAGCTCCTCGGCAACGAAAGTGCCGAGTGCGAAGGCGACTTTCTGTGCTGGGGCGGCGAGGCGTACATGCGCTTCACTGTGGAGCGCCAAGTTCCCGTCTATATCGGAGGAATGGGGCCGCGGATGCTGCAACTCGCAGGCGAGATTGGAGATGGCGCTCTGCCGTTGCTCTTTCCGCCGGAGCGCTACTTCGCCGCACTTCGCCAGGTGAAGAAGGGGCAGGCATCCCGCGCGAATCTTAATGCAGACTTCGATTTCGCCACTTGCATCTGGGTATCAGCATCCCATGACCGTACTTCTGCGCGTAGGGTCCTCGCACAGAAGGTCGCTTACTATGGCAGTGCCATGAATGAAGTCGTGCTAGCCGACTTGGGGCTTGCGAAGGCAGACTTCGACCCGATTAGCCACGCGCTCATTGAGGACAAGAATGAATCGCGGGCTATAGAACTCGTAACAGACGACATGCTCAGAATAGGAATTACGGGTGATGCGGGGCAGATAATCGAACGGCTGGAACCGTTAGTCGCCGCCGGCGCGACACACCTCAGCTTTGGGCCACCGCTCGGACCTGATTTTGGCGAGGCGCTTCACATTCTTGGGAATGTCGTCCAACATTTCAAAAGGCATTGAGCCTAGAGGAACTATGACCACAATAGGAAATTACATCCGAGTTCTTGTCGTGGCGCAGAACCAGAAGCGCGCTGACGAACTCACCGAAATCCTTGAACGCAACAGTTGCCTCGTTTCGGCGACCACAAGCGTTACTATCGCCCTGGACATATCCGGCTATTCGGACTTCGATGCCCTGGTGATGGCAGAAGACATCCCGACCTCAG
>JAGGDZ010000025.1 GCA_024648655.1 Chloroflexota bacterium
CGATACGTGCGCCACAAGGCGTACACCGACATCTATGCGGCCGCGCCGTTCGTCAAGCGACTCATTCATCGGCAGATAAGTAGTAACGACTGCCCATTCATCACCGGAAGGTGTTTCGCCTTCGTCAGGGTTGAACCCGCCTTCCTGCTCCACTGCGACGCCACCATGCCCGTAGCGGTAGAAAATCTGCGACAGGGGTTCCACGAATTCAGGAGGCGTATGCACGCTCAATTCGAGCCACTTCAATCGGGCTGCACACCTTTCGTTATCGGCGCTTACAAGAAAAAAGACGTGCCATCGTGCGCCGGAATGGCGAAGCCCATGAACTGCACACTCAATTTACTCACCGGCGATAGCGTCTTTGAGCTTATCGAAAAAGCCCTTGTATTGTGCGCCTGATCCCGCCGAATCATCGCCGAAGCTCTTTGCAAGTTCCTCGAACAGCAGACGCTGCTCATCGCTGAGCTTTTTAGGCGTCTGTACGTCAACCGTTACGAGTTGGTCGCCCTTGCGATTGCTGCGGATGTACGGAATGCCCTTGCTTTTCAGCTGAAATACTGCGCCGCTCTGCGTTCCTGCGGGTATCTCCACCTCAGCATCCTCGTCGAAAATCGTTGGCACTGTAACATTCGCGCCGAGTGCCGCCTGCGCCATGTTGATAGGCAGCGTGTACAGGATGTCATTGCCTTCGCGCCGGAATATCTTGTGCCGCCTCACGCGAATGAGCACATAGAGGTCACCGGGAGTGCCGCCGTTGTGTCCGGCTTCACCCTCACCTCGCAGCCGAATCTGAACGCCATCCTCGATTCCGGCGGGTATCGCCACCTCGAGCGTGCGTGAACGGCGTTCTCTGCCGCTGCCCCTGCATGTGTCGCACGGATCAGTAATCGTCTGTCCTTCTCCGAGACATACGCCGCAAGGCGCCACCTGCACGAACTGTCCGAATACGCTATCGCGGGCACGCCGAACTTCACCGGAGCCATTGCAATTCCCGCATATGCTTGGCATACTGCCGGGGGAGCTGCGGCTGCCGTTGCAGTCTCGGCATACCTCTATGCGCTCAAGGCCGATTTCCTTTTCGATGCCGAATGCCGCATCTTCGAGATCGATGGTGAGCGCGTACTTTAGATCGGCTCCACGGCGGGGCGCATTGGGTCGCGTTCGGGTCGTGCCGCCACCGAAGAATGCGTCAAAAATATCACCGAAACCCGCAAAATTCTCAAAGCCATCGAAACCTCGAGCGCCGCCGTTGCCGCTTACACCGGCATGCCCGTAGCGGTCATAAGCCGATCGTTTCTGTGCATCGGACAGCACCTGATAGGCTTCGTTTATCTCCTTGAATTTCTCTGCTGCGCCGTCTCGCTTATTGCGGTCCGGATGGTATTCCATCGCCAACTTGCGGAACGCTTTCTTGATGTCCTCATCTGAAGCGCCTCGATGGACACCCAACAGGTCGTAATAGTCTTGTCTGCTTGTGGTCATCGCCGGTTCACGACATCCGCACTTATCTTGTGAGCGTTATGAGCAAGCCTAGGAGGATGGTGGCAATAGCGCTAGAGCCAATCATCCACCGCAACACTTCGTTCTTGGTCTCGACCAATTTCGTCTTAAACTCGGAAACTTTAGCCTCTCGACATCTTCCTTTGATGCCATGTGTGACAGAACCGCTTCAATTGCGCCCAACCGCGACTCGTCTGCAGGCGCTTGCGTCTGTGTAGTCATGCTCTGATTCCCTAATTACGTCGAGCGCATACAAGCCTAGTATAATTCACAACGCGATGATGGTACAAGCCAATCAGTAAGTAACGGGGCACTGTTGCAGTTATTGTAGGTAGAGTGTGCTAAAGGTGAGATGGGATCAGGTGAGCCTATGACGCTTAGGCGAGGACATCGCAGACTACCGCTTCTCTCCCAACTTCTGCACATCTCGCCAACTGCTTGTATAGCCCACTCTGTATCCGAACAGCCACATCACCTTCTCTATGCTCCTGTGGCTCAGTCCCAGCGCGTACAGCACACCTA
>JAGGDZ010000205.1 GCA_024648655.1 Chloroflexota bacterium
TGACGAATTCCACGGGCTGTTCAGCAACTTGGGCGGGCACGACTTCTCTATGTTGAGAGATGCTTTCGCTCGCGCCGACGAGTTGAAGGGACCCACAGTAGTCTTCGCTTACACATTCAAGGGTTGGAGGCTGCCTTCTATTGGGGACCCCCGCAACCATTCCAATCTCCTCTCCGCGCCACAGATGGATGAGCTGCGCCGATTTGTCGCAATCCCGGAAGGCAACGTCTGGGGCACATTCTCACCAGATACCGCCGCGGGGAGAGCGTGCAGGAACACCGCTGCGAGCCTACGGCAGAGAAGGCCGCGTTCACCTGCTCCGCTTATATCTTCCATCCCTGCTGACCTCGACCATGAATATCGAGGCAGCATTTCCACGCTACAAATTTACGGCTTGGTTCTAACCGACCTGTCCCGCAACCTTCCTGAAGTCGCCGACCGCATAGTTACGGTCAGCCCCGATGTCGCAAGTTCAACAGGCCTGGGCGGGTGGATAAACAGAGCGGGTGTTTGGAAGCGCACGGATCCGGAGATCCTGCCCGAGGAAGAGATTGAGAGTGCGCTTCGATGGACCGAATCATCGCAGGGACAGCACATTGAACTTGGCATCTCTGAAAACAACCTATTTATGATGCTTGGGCAGCTTGGCCAGTCATTCGAGGCGAATGGCGAGCTCCTCTTCCCTATCGGCTCACTCTACGATCCGTTCGTCAGGCGTGGACTTGACGCCTTCGTGTACAGCATCTATGCGGGCGCTAAATTCATTGTCGTCGGCACACCGTCAGGCATCACACTCGCCCCTGAGGGCGGCGCGCACCAGTCGCTCACCACTCCGTCCATTGGCACGGAAATGCCGGACCTGGACTTCTACGAGCCATGCTTTGGCAAAGAAGTCGAATGGATTATGCTCAGCGCACTCGAACATGTGCGACAGCGACAGCGGTCGAGCTATCTCCGCCTTACCAGCAAGCGCATCGATCAGTCACTGCTCGCGCTTCCCAAAGACGCGCGCGACAGGGAGAAATTACGACGGAACGTGCTCGGAGGCGCCTACCGCCTTGTCTGCCGCGCGGACGAAGCGCACTACGCCCCAAGTGAAAATGTCGTTAATATCATGGCTTGCGGCGCGATGATCCCGGAAGCCGTCGCAGCAAGCGATGAACTTCTGCGCGAGGGAGTCTTTGCCAACATCATCAACATCACCGGCCCCGGCCCCCTTTACAGACGCTACCAGGACAGCGTGCGCTCCGCCATCGATGGCAATTCAGCGCCCCCATTCATGGCGGAAGTCATGCCTGCCATCGAGCGCAGCGCTCCAATCGTTACCGTAGCAGACGGCCATCCTCATTCATTGGCATGGCTTGGTGGCGCGCTCGGAACGAAGACAATAGCACTCGGAGTGACGGAGTTCGGCCAGTCCGGCAACCGCGCCGAACTCTACCAAGAATACGGCATCGACGTTGACAGCATCGTGGCTGCCGGCTTTGCCGCGCTGGACATTTAGCCGTCGAGTCTTAAATGTGCAGACTGTTCGACGACACATCTTGAAGACAATCGACAAGGAGACGCTAAAGAATGACTAAAGTGTTGATCCTTCATGGGCAAGGCATGGAACTGAGAGGCAAAGTTGATATCGAAATCTTCGGCACGATGACGCTGCCTGAATACGACGAGCATATCAGGCGATACGCTACCGAAGTAGGCGTGGATGTGGAAATCTTTCATTCCAACGACGAGGCAGAGGTCATCGCGAAATTTAAGGCTACTGATGCAGACGCCGCCCTCATAAATCCGGGTGGCTACACCACTGGCCACCCCACGTTGGCAGAAACCATTAGACAAGCCTCCATCCCAACGCTCGAAGTCCACATGTCCAACCCTGCCAGCAGAGGCCGTGTCTCCGAGATTGGCCCAGTGTGCAAAGGCGTCATCACCGGCATCGGCATCGTCGGCTACAACCTCGGTCTTCAAGCTGCCAAGAGCCTCGCAGAGCAATAGTGTGCCCGGCATAGATTTTGCAGGGGTTGTCATTCTGGGATTCCTGCTGGGCAGCTTCCCCACCGCGTATCTGGTGAGCAAATGGCGTCTCGGCAAAGACATTCGCAGCGTGGGCAATCGCAATCCCGGCGCGGGCAATGTCAGCAGGGAAGTCGGACCGATTTTCGGCGTCCTAGTGTTCATCGTGGACGCTGCGAAAGGAATGGCTGTCATTTTCGTCGGACAACGTCTGGGTGCGCCCGACGCTGCCGTGTACACCGGCGCCTTCGCAGCGGTGCTAGGGCATAACTTCTCGCCCTTCCTCAAGTTTCGCGGAGGCAAGGGCGCCGCGACTGCCATAGGTGTATCCGCGCTGCTGATGTGGCAAGTAACGGCAGTTGCTGCGGCCGTCGGGATGCTCATGCTTGCGCTGACGCGGCACATTTTCTGGTCGGCGGGATTCACGATCTTCGCATTCAACGCTCTTGCAATCATCACGGGACAGCCTCTCGGACTGATCGCGCTGTCAATTGGGATGACCCTGCTGATAGGCTTTACCAATATCGTTCAGCATCGCTCATACCTGCTCGCCGCGCTCGCCGACCGAGACTGGCGGCGCTTTCTCAATGCGGATTGATATGATTTCTGCACCCGCACCCTAACCTACTCGTTCGTGCAATCCTTGACAGCGCAAACCCCATTCGTTAGGCTGAATTGACATTGACACGCGACATCAACGCGGGCTTGTAGCTCAGCGGCAGAGCGGTCGGCTCATAACCGATTGGTCCCAGGTTCGATCCCTGGCAAGCCCACCATTTTTACCCGTCTTGAACCCTAGGCAAGTTCCCTCAATTGCGCCTGACAGCAACCGCACCGCGGCCTGCCCATTCATGCACTAAACAAGGCAGAGTCCACTTGTTTAGTGGAGTAATCGTCATTGCTCTGCTGAGTGTCTTCATCATGGGGCAGACGCCCGGCGGGCGAACCAACGTCTTCGACGCGCCTTTGCAGCTTTACAAGGGACCGGCCGGCCCCTACGAAATCATCATTACGATACAGCCGCACAAGCCCAAAGTCGGCACGGTGCATTTCGGCGTAACCATCCTCGACCCGGCAACCCAATCCCTTGTTGAGGACGCTAAGGTCCTGATAGTCGCCTACAATCCGGAGGGTGAACCAACCTATCAGACACCCGCGCTAAACGACCCCGCGACTCCGATTCACTACAAGGGCAACATCATCTTCCGTAGTTCGGGGCAATGGTCCCTGCTCACCAAGATTGAAACCGCCAAGCATGGCACCGTAACCGCATCCACACCCATCAACATCGCGGAGGCCGCATCGACAGCAAGCGTCGAAGGGCTGGTCATGCTGGTACTGGTTACACTGGCTCTCGGCGGAGGTACGGCGTATGTCATTTTCAGCATCAGACGAGCGCAACGCTCAAGGGCGTCTAGTCAGTGATGCCTTCCAGAACAAGCACATCGTTTTCACGATAAAACGCTACCTCCACAGACTGCCCTAGTAGTTTGTGCTCGTTTAGGTGTGAGGGCGTAAAGCCCGCGATAACCTTTCCCCTGCCCTCAAATCTCCAGACTTTGCCCTCACTGTCTTGAATTTCCAGCGCCTCAAGAGAAATGAGGGAATCTTGTTCTACTTCCAGAACCAGGCCTCTCACTGACTCAATGATCCGTCCACTGTTGTCGCCCGAGTTGGACGCGCTGTTCCCACAAGCCACGACAGCTAATCCCATAGTCATAGCTGCCAAGACCAACGCTATCAGCCGCATTCCGGTCAAAACACACATTAGAAATTTCTGGTGCAACCTCACGTATTTTAGGTTCCGTTGACATTTTCGGTTTCCAGCCCGTCATGCCCGCGCAGGCGCACGTCCACCGCCAGGGCTGGGTGGTGCACATACACGCCGGATTCAACGACCTTCAGCCCTATATTGATACTGATTGCCTATTGCCGCAAATCGCTCCAAAACTCAGAATGCCAATACAATTCAGCTATTTTCCTAATTTTTATCTAACATCTTAGCGATGCATTGTCTAAAAAAGGGACTAAATTTGCATTGACGCAATTCCTCCCCTTTATATAACTTGGCTGTGTGGAGGTGTGATATGCCTAAACTCAAAATCGCATTCGTTCTAGCAGCAATACTGTTACTTTCATGGTCGATCAGCCAATCAGAACTGTTACGAGCAGACGGTAACGAACCACTATACATCGTCATTGTCGATAGGCATGCTACCAGCATGTCCCAGGAGAATCGAAATCTGGCGGTCTCGTTCGTAGGCTTGCTATCCGCTCTCCGTGAGGACCAGAGCATAGCGTTCCTCACGGCTGACAGCGAAGGGGCGGTCGGCCCTGCCGTTTCCGGCAGCGCGGAGCACAAGAGCGCTTACAAGGAAATAGTAGCAAGAATAGAGGACTCTGCATCGGTTCGGACAGCCGATCTTTCAGAGTCCCTGTCCTACGCTCATGAGCTGATGAAGTTTGAGAGCGCAGGGGAAGGCTCGGCCGTTTACATCATATCGGGCGGAGAGCTTGAGGGCGAGCCACCCGCGGAAGCATACCCGCTGGGCGAAACCATTAATGCCTTCAAGCGCGAAGGCTGGCAGATTGTCAGTATCGCCTTGCCCGGTTCTTCCACATATGCGAAGGACTTCACGCGAACTGTGTCAGGCGGCACGGGCGGCGACATATTCCCGCTTTCTACGCCGGAGGAACTGAAAGTCATCGCCGACAACATCCTCAGCGTGGACGCGAAAGGCTCCCTATTCGAGATCGGGCAGGACCAACTCGCTCCCAACGATGTATTCACAGCATCACTCGAAATTGCGCCTAGCACTACCGAGTCTTCACTCGTATTCTTCAAGCAGGGTTCCGCAGGGTCACTCAGCCTGCAAAACCCGTCCGGCGTGAAGGCGTCCGAAGGAGACCGCGCTCTGTCCGGAGTCGTCGAGACTGCTCACGTCGTAATCTGGACGCTTATCGACCCTGCTCCGGGGGAATGGACGGTTGATGTCCGTGGCGGTGACGGGTTCATTTCTGCCTGGCACTATCCGAAGAACAAGCTTGGCATCAATCTGGTCTCCTTCGATACGATCCCGTTTGACCGGAGCACAGAGTTCGTAGCCTACATCTCAGACGGACACGAGCGCGTTCACGTTCCTGACGGAGAAATGCGCGCCACCATAGTTGACTCTGAGGGCAAGGCGTTCACCTATGAACTAAACGACAATGGCGAGTATGGAGACGCCGTATCCGGCGATGCCTACTACTCAAATACCGTTCCACCGCTTGGCAGCGAAGGTGAGTACAGGATAGATCTGGAACTACATTGGCCACAGCACGGCCACAGCATATCCACGCAGAAGTCGGTAATGGCACAGGCATTCCCAGTACTCGACGTCAGCCTGGAGCATGCTGAGGCGCTAGTGCCCGGCGACCGCGTAGTCATCGGCGCCGTCGAGGTCAAGGTGAACGGCCAACCTTACGCCATTCCCACTAGCGTGCTTTCGGCAGACATTTCGTCTGAAAGCGGCGAAGGTGTAATTGAGCTTATCCCGCAGGAACTGCTCAACACCGGCCACGCATGGGCATTCGACATCGTATTCACGCCCGGCTCCAAGGAGCTTCACACTGTACTGTTCCAACTCAACATGGAGTACGCGGCGCGCGATTACAATTTCACCACCGATTCAGCGGTGCTGTCCTCATTCGCTACACGCGCTGTGCCGCAGCCTCAGCAGCAAGTGGTGGTAGTAGAAGTGGAAAAGATAGTGGAAGTGGAAGTAGAAAAGCCCGCGCCTGCGCCTCCAGTTGCCGAGCCTCCCGCGCCCGAAGAGGGATCCGAGTTTCCGGTAATGATCGCTATTATCGCGGTAGCCGGCGTCGCGTCAATACTCATAGTAGCAGCCATAATCTACGCAATTTACGGGCTAACTCGTTCAACTCCTTACGGCTATCTGTACGATGATGAAGGCAACCTACTGGTTGACTTCTCTAAAGTCGAACGTTCCTTTATGATTCTGTTGACACACAAGAACCTCATCCTCGGCGAAGAACTGAGAATACCGGAACTAAAAGGCTTGTCATTCTACTACAATGACGGTGAAGTGGATATACGCAGCACGCAGACGGAACCGAGCATTCGCGTGAACAATCGTCCCTTAATCGACGGTCAAGAGACGCGCTCGCTCAACCAGTCCTGGATAGGGACACAGGGCAAGCTGTTCAGCCTGCATCTGACGAAGCCCGAAGAAGATTCCGAACCATTCGTCGCACCGGCAGTCGGAGACGACTAGACCTAAATCGCCAAAGCACGACGAAGCGATAGAAGAGGCGCTGGCGGTGTTATCGCCAGCGCCTCTCTCTTCCATGTCAGTGATTATTTGCACTACGGCGTCTGGCCGTAGCTAATCGGATTCCTCGATTCGGATAGTATTCATTGCGTCGCCGGGCGTCCTTTGCCGCATCGGGTCTCTCACGGATATACTGTTAACCACATCCATGCCCGACACCACTTTGCCAAACACCGAGTGATGGTCGTCCAGGTGGGGAGTGGGCACGAAAGTTATGAAGAACTGGCTGCCATTAGTACCACGCCCTCCTCTCACACCCGCGTTTGCCATCGAAAGGATTCCTGGTGAGTCGTGCCGTAGATTGGGATGGAACTCGTCGTCGAACTGGTAGCCCGGGCCTCCACTTCCGGAGCCGGTCGGATCGCCGCCCTGCGCCATGAAGCCCGGAATTACACGATGGAAGGTTACGCCATCGTAGTAGCCTTCACGCGCAAGAAAAACGAAATTGTTCACCGTAGTGGGCGCTTCCGCCGCGAAAAGCTCTATCTCTATCTCCCCGCCCTTCTCCATCTCAATCGTTGCCGTATATTTCTTGCTTTCATCTATCGCCATTGCTGGCGGCGCGCTATATTGCTTGCTTGCCACAATTCCTCCATTCGATACCGATTTCTCTAATTTTCTTCGATCCTGATTGTCTTGATGACGTCGCCCGGGCTGGTGGCAGCGTTCGGATCCCTCAGGCTGATGTTCATCACCACACCCATGCTGCCCTCATCTACCTGGCCGAATACGGAGTGGCAGGATTCCGCCGCACAGTCTTTCTCCGAGCCGTCAAGATTGTACCCGTCTAGGAAATGCGTCTCGCGGAACGTGATGAAGAACTGGCTGCCGTTCGTGCCTTGACCGTTCTTCATTCCGGCATTCGCCATAGAGAGCACGCCCGGGCCGTCATGTCGAAGGTCGGGGCTGACTTCGTTGTTGAAGCGATAACCGGGTCCCCCACCACCCGTGCCCGTCGGGTCGCCAGTCTGTGCCATAAACCCTTCCAACACACGGTGGAAAGTAACGCCGTCGTAGAACCCTTCACGAGCCAGGAACACAAAGTTGTTCACCGTTATCGGCGCGCCATCCTCGAAAAGGTCTATTACTATCTCGCCGCCCTTTTCCAACTCGATGACAGCCGTGTAGTTCTTGCTCGTGTCAATTGTCAT
>JAGGDZ010000363.1 GCA_024648655.1 Chloroflexota bacterium
CAGTTGAGGCGAGTCGTTCTGATTGGCTGGCAGCATGATATGAGTGAGAGGCGCGCCGTAGGTAGCGTCATTGAGCGCGTGCATCTTGTAGCCGAAGAACAGCTCGTACTCCTTAGAACTCTTGGAGGACTTGGACTTCGGAGTTCGATGTCCCCAGGTAGCATCTGGGTCCCTGACTACTTGCCTGTTCGGATTGGCGTGGGCCTCGATGTCCGTCGAGTCCACTGCTACATTCTCGCCGAGGTCCGGGAGGTGCTTCTTCAACTTCCTGACTGTTTGGGCTATGGCAATCTCTACCATACTGGACGGGATCATCTTGAAGAACCGACTGAATGTTGGCTCTGACGGTATGGTGTCCTGGAAACCACATGCCTGCCTGAGCTTGGGCGACGCCTTCAGTCGCTCGATAAGCCCGACGGTGAATCGCTCGTTGAGCAGGTATTTCAGACAGACGGCTCGCCACATGGTTCTGGGAGCGTATCCAGGCCGACAACGGCGGCGTGAGTGCTGGACGGACTTCAGGAACGCTTGGACGCTGGGTAGGTCTTCCAGCACGTCCAGAGTGTCAGTCAGAAAGCCGTGTCCACTCTTGGGCCAGAGCGGCAGAGGGAGCTGCTGTGCCTTGACTTGGGGCACAGAGCGTGTAGAATAAATATGAGCCGTAGGAGAGGTAAGCAATGCCCGAACTCACGGTTCTTCTGACCCAGCCAGTTCACACCTGGCTGGGTCTTCTATTTGTTACTAAATTATACTACATTTAGCTATGGCATCACAATACCTTTCCGGTAATCTGTTGCCTGTATGATAGCCCTTCCGCTATCCGGTCGAGTCATGTAATATACATGTAGATGGAGCCGGGGAGGGGGATCGAACCCCTGACGCTTACATCCCAAGCAAGTGTTTTACCACTAAACTACCCCGGCTTTCATCACAACAAAAGGCGCGACCTCACCCATCAGACGATGGCGAGGCAACGCGCCTTGATGCAGTCACCCTAGCGTGACCTCCTGCGGCGTGTCAAGGATTTTCTGTGAGTGTGGGTATCCCACGCCCGTCTATCAGGCCGGGGACTTATGAAAGATTCTCTGGAGTTGAGCGAGTCGGAACGGATACAGTTGAAGGAGTTGGTCAGAGGTGGAACGGTCTCGGCCCGTAAGATCAAGCGCGCGCTTGCGCTGCTGAATGCGGACGAAGGCTTGACCGACATGGAGATAGCCGTTGCGCTCAAGATAGGGCTTTCGACGGTGGGACGTGTTCGAACGCGCTATGTGAAGGAAGGACTAAAGAGCGCGCTCAGTGAGCGACCACGTCCTGGACAGAAGCGCAAGTTGAACGGTAAGCAGGAGGCGCATCTTGTGGCGATAGCCTGTAGCGAACCGCCGGAGGGACACACGCACTGGACGCTGAAGCTTTTGGCGGACAAAGCGGTGGAACTGGGCTTTGCCGAGGATATCTCTATAGAGACGGTGCGTCAGAACCTGAAAAAAACGAACTTAAGCCGTGGAAGAAGAAGGAGTGGTGTATCCCTGAGGTGAGTGGAGAGTTCGTGGCTCGAATGGAGGATATACTGGACCTGTACGAGGAAGAGTACGATCCTGAACGTCCTGTGGTGTGCTTCGACGAGACCTCCAGGCAGATGGTGGCGCATACCAGAACGCCGATTGAAGTGGGGCCTGGGAGACCGAAGCGCATAGACTATGAATACAAGCGCAACGGTACGCGCAACCTGTTTATGTTCTGTGAGCCGAAGGGCGGGTGGAGACACATCGAGGTTACCGAACGACGCACAGCGGTGGACTTCGCAGAGCAGATGCGCTGGCTGGTGGATGAGGCGTATCCTGACACTGAGGTGGTCAGATTGGTTCTGGACAACCTCAACACCCATAAGACGGGTTCGCTCTATGAAGCCTTTGAGCCTTCTGAAGCGCGGCGTATAGCGAAGCGGTTGGAGTTCCATTACACGCCGAAGCACGGTAGCTGGCTGAACATGGCGGAGATAGAGTTAAGCGTCTTCGGCAAGCAAGCTCTGAGAGACAGGGTAGCTGATGAAATGGAGTTGAGACGACAGATAGGAGCGCTTGAGACCGAGCGCAATGAAGCCGCAGCAACGATCCAATGGCGATTTACCACTCTCGACGCCCGACAGAAGCTTCAACACATCTATCCACTAAATTCACATTGAACAGGTACTATACTCACATTACTCCACTCCCGAGAATGCGATTGCCCTGGAGGGGGAGACTACCCCGACTGCGCCGCCTCTTCCGCGTATGGAACGTTGTCAACAAGGTCGAACAGCGTGTCGGCCCACTCTGCGTCAATCAGAATGATTGGAACGAGAGTCTGATCGGAAGCCGGGACAGCGTAGTAGTGTTTGCCGTCCTCCGTCTTGTTGCCGATCAGGAACAGGACACCGTCCACGAACCTCGTGCCGCGCTCCGTCAGCCCCGAAAAGCGTATCT
>JAGGDZ010000012.1 GCA_024648655.1 Chloroflexota bacterium
GGGAGCAGTAAATCACTGGATCGATGAGAATTGACAGATAAATAACATCGGGAATGTAAGGACACAGAGCGATATGGAAACATCTACAATACTTGAGCGGCTAGCGCAGGGAGAGCTGATTATCTCGGACGGCGCGACGGGGAGCTACCTTCAGGCACACGGACTGGGAGACGGAGATCCGGAAGAGTGGAATGTGAGCCACCCGGAGGTTGTGCAGGGGATGGCGAAGGCGTACTTCGATGCGGGTTCGCAGATGGTACTGACGAACACATTCGGCGGTACGAGCCTGCGTCAGAAGCACTACGACCTTCAGGACAGGGCAGCGGAGTTCAACAGAATGGCTGCTCAGCATGCGCGCAGCCAAGCGCCCGACGGCTACTTCGTTGTAGGCTCGGTGGGGCCGACAGGCGAGGTGCTGAACGATCCATTGCGAGAGAATCCATTGACGGAGTCGCAGGCGTATGACGCATTCGCGGAGCAGATAACGGCTCTTGCTGAGGGTGGTGTGGATGCGGTGAATATCGAGACGATGATCGACATCAACGAGGCGGTCATCGCGGTGCGGGCGGCGAAGGAGAACACCAATCTGACGGTGATGTCCACGATGTTCTTTGACAAGGGCCCTCGCGGGTTCTTCACAATGATGGGGACACCGCCGGCAGAAGCTGTAAGCAGGCTACACGAGGCCGGCGCGGACATCGTTGGCGCGAACTGCGGGAACGGCATAGATGTGATGCTGGAACTGGCGCGGGAGCTGCGCGCGGCGACGGACGGATACCTGCTCATTCACTCGAACGCGGGGATTCCGGCGCCGGTCGGGGGCGAGATTGTGTACCCGGAGACCCCTGAGTACATGGCGGAACGATTCAAGGTCATGGCGCATGATGTGGGCGTGAATATCATCGGCGGATGCTGCGGCACAACCCCCGACCACATCCGCGCCCTAGTCAATGCCGTCAGGTGAGTCTTATTCTATTCATCCTGTCTATCCATGTTAGTTAACTCTCGTTTCACAGAGGTAAGCCATGACCCAAACAGCAACAATCCAGAAACTCCGCCCAGTCGAAGTCCTCGACAAGTACGGGAACTGCCTGGAGTTGGTGCCAATGGATCCGAACTTCGAGAACATCAGCGTCGGGCTGTATGTGAAGAACGGCGTGTGTACCATCTGGACTTTCAGCCGCAAGCCTGGCGTCGAGGCGCGCATAGAGCAGATACGCGATCAGTTGGTGAAGCTCAGTGGCATGGAGGCGATTGAGGGTACGACGAACCAGGTGAGGTTCGGGTGTGGGGAGCTGCACGAGCGGCCTATCAAGTTCCTGATGAGCCAGGCAGTGGGGAAGGCGCCGGACTTCGCGCCGCCGCAGGGCGAGATGTCCATCAAGGACTCGCGGTCGCCGTTGACAATCAAGGTGACGGGGAGCCGGCGCGATGATGCCTATGTGTACACAGTGTCGGTCGAGGGGCATGCGCCGAATCCGGCGGTGCGCCTTCGCATGGTTGTGGCGGGCTTCCTGCGCTACGGCGAGATGAACAAGCTGGGAGACACGGAGGTCGCGTTCCCATGCGGGCAGCGGCACGACGCGCTGATGCGCCTGCTGCTGCCGTACTCGCGCAACATATCGAGCGTCGAGGGGATGATGGCCGCCGAGGCGCTGCGCGGGCAAATGACGACGGGAACGCTGGGGTTCACGCCGCCGACGTAGCAGCAGACGCGGAACTAACAGGATAGACAAGATAAAGAGGATTAGAGAAGTGACGACGGCGTTGGAATTGGGGGCAATTGAGAGGGCGTTATGACGCAGGTGACAAGCGACAAAATGAGGCAAGAGACAATCACCAAGGGGGAGTCACGTCGTCCGCCCGTTGACATTGACGATGTGCCTAAGGACGGTCCATTTTTCGAGGGGAAGAATGATGTGCCGGTGGCGTATCTGTTCGCGTACTTGGACCAAGGGTACAATTTATATACTTTCTTGAAGTATTTCCCATCCGTGTGCATGGCACAGGCGGTAACGGCGATTAGGGCTAGAGAGCAAGTCAACGCTGACGTCATCATTCACAGCGAAAGAGAAAGGGTGAGCGGGACGCCAGTGTTCAAAGGGTCGCGAGTGCCCGTTAGGACGCTGTTCAACTATATGTCATACGGGTACCCGCTCGATGAGTTTCTCGAAGCTTTTCCGTCTGTGGAACGCGCGCAGGCGACTGCGGCGCTGGAAATGGCGGGCAAGATCATGGAGACCTACGCTTATGAGACTGCGGCGACGGAAACGGCAGTGGTAAAGGACGTTGATGAAACTGCTGCTGGATGAGAACATGAACCCGCGTTTCAGGCACTATCTCTCTGCTGAACACGATGTGCGATCGGTAGGATATATGGATTGGCCCGGCAAAGTGAATGGCGAACTTCTGGCGCTGGCGCGAAACGAGTTCGATGTGCTTATCACTCTTGACCAGGACATGGAATGTCAACAGAACTTAACTGCGGAGGATGTCGCGGTAATTGTTCTTCGAGCAGGAACTGACGACATAAATGTGCTGAGAACCCTCGTGCCTCAGATACTGGAACGCTTGCACACCATTGATTGAACGCGGTAACTTCTACAGTATCCCGCCAAAAGAGCTACTCTAACTGTTGCAAGGCAAAGGAGGTCCCACTATGACACTGCTTGAAACCATGACACCTCGCGAACGCGTAATGAACGCACTCGCGGGCTTGCCGGTGGACCGAACGCCTGTCGCCAATCCGACTAATGTGGCGACCGTCGAGCTTATGGATATGGTGGACGCGCCGTTCCCGGACGCCTGCCGCGACCCGGAACTCGCCGCACGTCTTGCCGCCACCGGACACACCGAGCTTGGGTTCGACGCTATCATGCCCTACTTCACGATCATCCAGGAATCTTCTGCGCTGGGCTGCGAGATGCAGTGGGAGGAGAAGGACAACTGGCCCACTGTGCGAATGACGAACCCGATATGGAAGACCGAGGACGACATTCACATCCCGTCAGGGTTCCTGGAGCATCCGGACAACATCACTATCACGAGGTCGATCAGCCTGCTGAAGGAGGAGTTCGGCGACGATGTGGCAATCATCGGCAAGACCATGGGTCCTTGGACGCTCGCCTACCACGTGTTCGGCGTGGAGACATTCCTGCTTATGACTGTTGACGACCCGAATATGACGATGCGCTGCTTGGACAAGTTGAAGGAAATCTCGGTGTTGTTCGGGCAGGCGCAGATTGACGCGGGAGCGGACGCGCTGACATTCCCGGATCATGCGACCGGCGACCTTGTGAGCGGGGAGTACTATAGGCGCTTCCTGATGGATATTCACCAGGAGATGGAAGATCGGCTGGATGTGCCGCTCATCCTGCACATCTGCGGCAACACGCTGGACAGGATGCCATACATCGCGCAGACGGGCATGGCGGCGTTCCACTTCGACTCGAAGAACGACCCGCAAGCGGCTATGGACGCGGTGGACGGCGGCATTCAGCTTGTTGGCAACATCAATAACCCGGAGACGCTGTATGCGCGAGGACCTGCGGAGGTACGCGAGGAAGTGTGGAAGTGCCTTGACGCCGGGGTGCAGCTCGTTGCGCCGGAATGCGCGATACCGCTGGCGACGAAGTTGGAGAATCTGATGGAGATTCCTCGCGCCGTGAAAGAGTGGCACGCCGAGCACAACTAACATCGATGGACAGGATGCATTTGATTGGCAGCGATAATTGCTACCTGATAAAATCGTCTAAACGCGGCTGACCGATTGGAAAACGGAAACACTGACGAACTGAAAGGTGCTGAGCGATGCCCATTTATAATGAAGGCTTGGAGCAGGAGTTGCAGTGGGTTACCAAGCCGTTCGAGGTCAAGCACATACGGGGGCTGTTCGAGGAGACTACCCCGTTGATGCACGACATCGCGTATAACCTCATCATCGGGGCACACTTCGAGGTTGACAGACTGGTGCAGCAGGCGCTTGCCGAAGGTTATTCGGCGAACGATGTGCTGGACGACGGGCTTATATCCGGGATGGCAGTGGTGGGCATCAAGTTCCGCGACAACATCATCTTCGTGCCGGAGGTGCTGGTGGCGGCGCGCGCTATGAAGGCGGGGATGGTGTATATCGAGCCAATACTGTCGGCGTCGGGCATCGAGCCTATCGGCACGGTGGTTATGGGCACGGTGAAGGGGGACTTGCACGACATCGGCAAGAACCTATGTATCATGATGCTGCGCGGTGCCGGTTTCATCGTGCATGATCTTGGCGTGGATACGAAGCCTGACGAGTTTATCGACGCGGTGATGGAACACGAGGCGCAGGTTTTGGGGATGTCCGCGCTGCTGACGACGACGATGCCGAATATGGGCAGGACAATCGAGGCGTTCGAGGAGTACGGGCTGCGGGACACGGTGAACATCATGGTGGGCGGTGCGCCTGTGCGCCAGGAGTTCGCGGACGATATGGGCGCGGATGGCTACGGCGAGAACGCGATGGCGTGCGTTGACCTTGCCAAGCGGTTCATGGGCGTGGGCGAAGCTGAGGAAGTACAATCGGTGCCTGTGGCGGGGTCTGACTAGAATAGGATTGTGCAATCGGAATCATACAAATGCAGGTAAGGTGATTGCCTAATGGCATGGCACCAACAGTTGCCCTCCTGCTGATAGTAATCATCAACTTGGTGAGTCAAATACTTCTGGATTCCCAATCCGAAAAGGGCATGCGACTGAAATGGCAAATGAGCAGTCTGTAGATAAGGCGCGCTACCGGGCGAGTATGTCGCGGCTTGACGCCATATTTCGCGGCATGTCGGACACGGTGACGGAGGTATCGCAGTGGCGTTGCCCGTACAAGAACGCGCATGATCGCTGCACGGCGAAGTTCGGATGCCGCAACCAGGAGCGAGCGGTGCCTGCGGGCGAGCTGTATATCTGCACAGGGGATGACAATCTGGATTATCGGGGCGCGTGGGAGGTCTAGTTTCTTCCTACCACCACTGCTCGTAATGTAGGCGTTCCTCCGGGACGCCTATTTCTTTGAGGGCCGATAGTATGTTTCTAATCATTTCGGGCGGGCCGCAGATGTA
>JAGGDZ010000477.1 GCA_024648655.1 Chloroflexota bacterium
CGCCTGCAACCCCCACAACCCCATCAACTTCGATGACGTCTGCTGGGTCGATCCCATCGACTGGACCATCCCCTACGAAGAGCCTTAGCGCACTTCAGTCCCGATTAGCCCCCATACCCCAGCGCGAACACCTTCTCCGGCTTCCATCTCCGCAGCTCCGCATCGAACACGACGATCGCCAGGAATCGTCCGTCCGTCGTGTAAGCGCGGCACCGCTCGCCCGGTTGCGGATGCGCCCCATCCGCGTCTATGGCGCGCCCGTTGCGAACCATCTCCTCCACGCGCGTCCCCACGATGATGGCGCGAAGCCCTCGAAGCGCGACGTCCGGGGAGTGCACGCTCTCGCGCCAACTGCCATCCTCGAATCGCTCTTCGGCTTCGTCAAGGCTCAGGGCATCTTCGATGGAGAACGCGCCGCTACGCAGACGGACGAGCGCCTTCATGTGTCCGCCGCAGCCGAGCGCCTGCCCAAGGTCGTGTGCCAGGGAACGCACGTAGAAGCCCTTGCCGCAGTCCACCCGGAGCGTGACCACAGGCGGCGCCCAGCCCTTGACGGCGATGCCCTGCACCGTGACAGGGCGCGCCTCGCGCTCGACTTCCACGCCGGCGCGCGCGAGTTCGTACAGGCGCTTGCCGTCCCGCTTGAGCGCGCTGTACATGGGCGGCGCCTGCAATATGTCGCCCACGAAGGCGGGCAGTTCGCCTTCAATGTCGCCAAGCGAAACGCCAGACGCGTCGCGCTGCTCAGTCACCCCGCCCAGCGCGTCGTATGTGTCGGTGGACGCCCCCAGTTCAATGGACGCCAGGTAGGATTTAGAGCCGCCCACTACGTCTTCCATCAGGCGCGTCGCCTGTCCGAGGCACACCGGTATGACGCCGGTGGCAATGGGGTCGAGCGTGCCGCCGTGTCCGACGCGGCGCTGTCCTGCCGCGCGCTTGATGCGGCGCACCACGTCCATCGAGGTAATGCCGTAAGGCTTATCGATGTTGAGGATGCCGTCTATGGTTGCCTTGCCGGACTTGGGCGTCATAGAGCCTCGCCGTCCAAGTCTCTGGGGGCGTTGCGGCTGATCAGATCGAGCATGCCCGTGCCCTGCTCGATGGATTCGTCGAGCTGGAACGACAGGAAGGGCGCGAACTTGAGACTCAGATTGCGCTTCATGGTGCGGTGAATGTAGCCGCCCGCGCTTTCGAGCGCCGCAAGCGCGTTCCGCTTCTGGTGCTCATCACCCAGTACGCTGAAATACACCTTCGCGCTTCGTAGGTCGCGCGAGGTCTGAACTTCGGTGATGCTGATAAGCGAGGTCAGACGCGGGTCGTTCATCTCGGTCGCGAGGATGCGGCTGATCTCCTGACGCACGAGCATATTCACGCGGTCCATTCGACGGTTCATGGGAAGACCTTAATGGTGGGAATGCGCTCTTGCCCACTCCCTAACTCTCTCCAGCGGGGGAGGGGACTCTTGCGTGGAGTTATCGGACGCGCTCGGAGCGGTGCGCCTCCAGGATGTCACCTTCCTCGAAGTCGTTGAAGCCGTCAAGCGTAAGTCCTCCCTCGAAGCCTACGTTGACCTCTCGCACGTCATCTCTGAAATGCTTGAGGCTGGCGATGGACCCAGCAAATAGTTGCGTGCCGCCACGCAGTACATGGATGGTTGAGTTTCGCTGTATTTGGCCATCGTTGACATAGAAGCCTGCGACTTTAAGCCGCCTGCCCACGCCGAAGATGGCTCGGACTGT
>JAGGDZ010000504.1 GCA_024648655.1 Chloroflexota bacterium
CTTGGCGTCCCCCCCTGTTATAGCGGAGTATAGCTTCCTCCACATAAGCCCTGGTGTAAGCGGGAGCGACTGCATTCTCCAGCCAGTCCAACCGTGCAAGCACTTCATCTATCTGCGGCTCAGCGCCGGAACCTTGAAGCTCCGTGAGAGCTGCGAGCACACTTGAAAGCTCAGCGTTCAAACTCTCTATGTGCTCGCTGCCTATGCTCTCATCATATTCATCAGTGTCCATTCTCTCCTGGAGGTCTGCGACTGCGCTGCTAAGAGTCGCCAGTTCCTGGCCGAGAGCGTCTGTGTCCATTCCCTCATCACTGATAGAGTTTATCCGACCCTCGAGATTGGCAATGGCGTTATGCAATTCGCCGATTTCCGACTTCAGCGCGCTGTCGTCGAACTCCACGGACATCTTGTCCTGCTCGCGTATCTCCTCGATACCGGAACGTAATTCGGCGACAGCATCGGCTTCCATCTTCTGGGCTTCAGTTAATTCGGACTGCAAACTCCCGACTTGTGCCGCAAGCGCATCGATCTGCACGCTCTGCTGAGACACACTTTCCATCACTCCGGTCATCGCATCGGAATCGCTTCCGCCGCCGCACGCACTCAGCAATGTCATCAATGCTATCGCCGCAAAAACAGTGACGATGTCACGCACCCTTAGACTATGTGTTGTAGATATTTTCATTCCATTCCTCTTACCATAAGCTCCATAAGCTGTATATTACAGGCTTACATGCAAACATTATTTCTTTCATAAATAGAGTATCGCACCAACTGGCGGCTTAACAACCAATTAGTACGACATTCATACTGAGAAATGAATCTCTATTATCAAACGGACAGGCTGTGCCTGGGATTGGGATGATCGAGCACCGATGCGTTGACCAAGTTATCCGGCATCTGCCCAAGCAGCACGGAAGCCACCTCGCCTGCCGCCCGCTCCTCGAGTTCCAGCACCGCCTCCTGGGAAAAGAACGCCACATGTGGAGTGACCACCACGTTGTCCAGCTTAAGCAGTTCATTCTCAGGCGACGGATGAGCGTCCACCAGCACATCTAACCCTGCGCCGCCAATTCTACCGGAGCTGAGCGCTTCGTACAGCGCATCCTCGTCAATCAGCGGCCCTCTCGCGCAGTTGATCAGAAACGAGTGCTCCTTCATCAGAGCAAGTTCCGCAGTGCCGATGAGGTTCTCCGTGTCCGGTGTCAATGGTGAGTGCAGCGTTACGAAGTCCGCCTCCCGCAGCAGCGTCTCCAAATCGACCGACCTAGCTCCTGCCTCTGCCGCCTGCTCTGCTGAAACAAATGGGTCGAATTCCAGCACATCGAAGCCGAATGCCAGCGCCTTCGCGCACACCGCCCTGCCGATCCTTCCGAACCCGACAATGCCCAGCTTCTTGCCCCGCAACCGCATTATCCGCATCGTAAGCGGTACGCTCCCCCAGCCCGCGCCTTTCACCGAGTTGTCGAACAGAGAAATTCGGCGATTCCAATCCAGAAGCAGCCCCATCACATGGTCTGACACTTCATCCACGCAGTAGTCCGGCACGTATGTAACTGCCATACCCAGTTCCGTAGCGGTATCAACGGCGATATTGTCCACGCCTACGCCGTAGCGCCCTATCACAATACACTTCCGGGCTGCTCGCACAACCTTGTCCGTAACCTGAGCGAAGCACGTCAGTATGCCGTCAGCATCCTCCGCGAGCGCGACCAGCGTTTCTTCTTCGCCATCCGGAGCCACAATCAGTTCCGCGCCTATCTTCGCAAGAACGGCACGCTCCGGCTCCACCGAGGGCCAGACATAATCCGTTACGAGAACTTTGAATGACATTTCCTTACTCCTAGGCAGTATCCATCTTCATCGGATCGAACATGCAGCCTTCGACGAAGATGTCGAAGAAGTCCGGCGTAGTCTCCAACTCAATATGCTGTATCGTTTGCACCAACTGCTCGATGCGGGAGCGCAGCCTACCCGAAAGCAGCATTATGGTCGCGCCTTCCAACGATGCGTTGCCCACCTTCACGATGCGCTCTTCCGGCAGGTTCGCAACGAAGCCGATATTCACGGCGTTCGTCACGTTGATGTAGTTGGCGAATCCGCCCGCAAGGTACAGCTTTGAGATTCCTTCAGGCGGCACTCCGTACTTGCGCAGCACGATGAATTGTCCGGAGTAGTTAGCGGACTTAGCCTGCGCAAGCGCGCTGATGTCCGCCCTTGACAGCGACATTCCGGTCTCCGGAACGAATGCGAATTCGCGGTCGCCGCCTTCAATCACCCCCAACTCGTTCATCTTGCCAATTCGCCGCAGTTCAGCCAGCAAGTCCACCAGCCCGGATCCGCATATCCCTTGTGGTGGCGCGTCCCCAATAGTGCTGTAATTCACCCCGTCCCCATTCAGACTCACGCTCTCCACAGCGCCGTCGTAACCCGGCATACCATAGCGCACCTGCCCGCCCTCGAATGCCGGTCCAGCCGGGCATGACGCCGACATGAGCCTGTGTCGATTGCCAAGAACGACCTCCGTATTAGTCCCCACATCCACTAACATAACCACTTCGTCTTCCTCGTCAACGCCAACGGCGAGCATGTCAGCAGCCACATCCGCGCCCACATGCGATCCGATCAGCGGTCCCCCATATACGTTCGCGTCTGGAAACACGCGCAATCTCAGTTCCGACGCCTTCACATTCAGCGCGGTCGTCCGTCGTCTTCCTTCCAGCATGTCGAGTTCGGTTACCGACTTGTACGGGCGCTCCCCTATCGGCTGAACATCCAGACCAAAGAAGATGTCGCGCATAGTGGAGTTACCGACTACGACTACTTCATAGATGCGCCTTCGGTGGAAGCCGTGCCGCCTGCTCAGCTCGCCTATCTCGAAGTTCAATGCCGACAGCATCACCTGTCGAAGTTCGCCGGGGAAATCGCCGCCGTCATAAGATATGCGATGCATGACATCGCTGCCGCCAAAGCGCTGGGGGTTCTCAAACGACGCAGTGCCTAGAATCTCCCCCGATTCCAGATTCAGCAGGTTGAGCGCTACCGTCGTCGTGCCCACATCTACCGCAATACCGTACACTTGTCCCCGATAGTCGTCGATGCGCCTCTCTCCGAAATAGACTCCATCATCAACCCGTCGGGTCACGGGAGAAAGCTCGATTTCACGTCGGACTGAGTGGGTCAGAATACGTGGCTGCCTTCGTAGTACGGCAAACTCCACATCCGCGTCCGAGTCAACAATTCTAGCCTGACAAGCCAGTCTGTAGTCCTCTCGCAGAAACGCCTCCGCATCTGTCAATGGTGACAGAGCCTCAATACCTCTTCTGATCTCCACGATGCACTCATGGCATTCTCCAGTCCTGCCGCAAGATGTGGGCACACGCACGCTTAGTGCGTCAGCATAGTCGAATATGCTTTCGCCCATCCGAGATTCCAGTATTCGTCCGTCGTAGTTCAGCGGCGCCATGCGAACATCTTACCACGAACCCTTCACACGATGAGAGGAGGACAACACTTACGGGTATTCTCACTTATGGGTATTTTCAGTATATTTTCAGTATATGTTGGTATTCATACTCGTCATTCTCGCACAGACGGGAATCCACGCGGCTGATGCGCCACCCATTTTGCAACACACGGACATATTGAGAATGCCACTCAATGGTAACCCTATCTGGGGTAACTCTATCTGGAATCTGCCATTCGAGAACCACTTGACAGGTTGACTCCACCTTTAAGGCTGGGCATTGTATCTTTGACGTGTGATGTGATAATCGCATAGCGAAATAGGTTTCGGGCACGGCAGACCGACTGGGCATTGGTCGTAGGAGGACGAGAGGAGCGGCAATTATGCCCAGCCCTGACCACCTTATGAGAAGGTTGTGTATCAAGGCAGCTAATGCTATACTGCTAGTTGATAGACTTGTCGAGCGTCTTGAGGTTCGGCTTGCGCGAAAATCGTCCTTTGCGGGAAGTGGGCTTGTCCCACTTTCTTTGTTACAGGGGAATACGGAAAACAGTACACAAGGAGGTGGCTGAGGAATGAAGAGCGATTTCATTGTCGCTTTGACACAACTCGCCGCAGAGCGCGGCCTTCCGAAGGAGACTGTTCTTTCCGCAATCGAAGATGCGCTGGTCTCCGCATACAGGAAGGACAGCATAGCTGATGGTCAGAACATTTCGGTCAAGCTCGATCCGGGATCAGGTGATGTAACTGTCCACGTCCTCAAAACGGTCGTGGATGATGTCATCAACGATAAGGCGGAGATAACTCTGCCCGATGCCCGCAAAATTGTCGGCACCTCGGAGGTCGGCGATGTAGTCATCACCGAGAGCATGCCGCATATTCCGGGTCGTATCGCCGCGCAGACCGCCAAGCAAGTCGTGATGCAGCGACTCCGCGACGCAGAGCGCGAGGTCGTGTTCAAGCAGTTCGAAGATAAAGAAGGCGAGATTTTCCTCGTCACCTTGCAGAAGATTGAGCCTCGCCACATTACCGTTGACCTCGGTCGGTCTGAAGCCATCATGCCTATCAATGAGCAGGTGCCTACCGAGCGCTACCGCAGCAACACCAAGATGCGCGTACTGCTCAAGTCCGTTGAGCGCACACTCAGGGGACCGGAGCTGATAGTCTCACGCGCTGACAACCTCCTGCTCAGACGCCTCTTCGAAATGGAAGTACCTGAGATATTCAGCGGGGCAGTCGAAATTGAGGCAATCGCAAGAGAACCCGGTTCACGTAGCAAAGTCGCAGTTCGTGCCAGGCAAGACGGCGTCGACCCAGTAGGCTCTTGCGTAGGGTTGCGAGGTGTTCGCATCCAGAACATCGTCAACGAACTACACGGCGAGAAGATTGATGTTGTGGAATGGAACAAGGAAGTTCCCATATTCATTGCGAACGCCCTTAGCCCCGCGCAGGTAATGAAGGTCGAACTAAATCATGATGACGAAGCAGCGATGGCTGTCGTTCCTGATCGACAACTCTCCCTTGCTATCGGACGTGAAGGTCAGAACGCCCGGCTAGCCGCTCGGCTAACCGGATGGAAGGTGGACATCAAGAGCGACGTCGAGTACCAGGTGGAGTTGCAGGAACGCGCGAAACTCGCCGCCGAAGCCAGGGCAGCCGCAGAGGCCGAACTTGCCACAGCACGGGAAGCCGCCGAGGACACCGTCATTGAAGAACCTGTCGTTGATGCCGTAGCTGTCGAAGAAATACCGGTTGGCGTTGAAGTCGCGCCGGAGGACTCCGAAATTGGAGCCGAGCCTGCGCCTGTAGCGGCGGAGATTGACCAAACTCCCGAAGCGGTAGTTATTGAACCTGCCGTAGTGGAAGCAACCACCGAAGAAGCGGTAGAGGTCGAACTGCCCGAAGTTATTGAGCAGGTCGAGCCTGCCACAGCGGAGCTTGAACCTGTCGACGTCGTCGTTGAGCCAGTCGCTGACGAGGTTGGCGAGGACACCGCGCAGCCAGAAATCTCGCAGCCCATAGATACTCCCACAGAAGTGATAGAGCCTGTGCCCACTCTCGAACCGGTGGTTGATGAAGCGGAGTCCGATTCCGACGCGGACCAGTCAACCTCATTGCGCGACCTACCCGAGGATGTCTGGCAAGTCAGACGCCCGCGTGTTCGTAGGCCCGTTCGCTCGGATGATGACGCCCCAGGACGCATTCGCTTCGCCGAGGACATTGCGGGCTTACGAGGAGGCGTTACCGCGTCACGCCGCAACAGGAGGCGCCCAGACCAGCAATCTCCGGGTGGAGGTGGCAGACGGCGCAGACCACCCAGAAGGCGGCGTTAGAGATTGAGTGCGAGGAAACGACACACTCCACTGCGCAGTTGTGTCGGTTGCAGGGAGAAGAATTCAAAGAGGGGAATGCTGCGAATCGTCGCAGACCGGAACAATGGCGTCACCTTCGATACGAGCGGCACACTCTCCGGTAGAGGGGCCTATTTGTGCTCGACGTGCGCGTCAGCCGTTAACGGCATAAGAAAGAATCGATTGGAACACACCTTGCGCACGAGAATTAAGGACACTGAGTGGGAGAAGGTAATCACGGACTTGAAATCATACGCAACTACGCCGGCAAATCGGCAAGGCGCATTACCAAATCCCGGTAGGCGCGACGCGCCTGAACGCGCTGTACACGATGGGGGGTGCCAATGACTAACAGAGCCAACGCTGCCGAATGGCAGGAACAGTACAACGGAACTGCCGATCACCGCTACGATGACGAGTATGATGATTACTACGAGTACGATGACGACTATGAGCTGGAGCCTCTAGAAGTTCCTCTTGCAATAGCCGTCCACGACCTTGCGGAACTCATGGAGACAACCCCCATTGAGGTCATCAAGGAATTCATGCGTACAGGGTACATGTTCTCCATCAACGAAGTCGTACAGCACGACCTAGTCGCCGAAATTGCCCCCTCGTTCGGATTCGAGGTATTGCCGCTGGAAGAGGAAGCAGGCGCAGGCTCCATAGTACCTTCTACTGACGACGACGACCCCTCCATGCTTGAAGAGCGTCCTCCCGTCGTCACTATTCTTGGACATGTTGACCACGGCAAGACCACTCTCCTGGACACCATTCGCAAAGCCAATGTGGTGGAGGGCGAAGCGGGCGGCATTACACAGCATATAGGCGCATACCAAGTCGCATATCATGACAATTTGATCACATTCTTAGACACGCCGGGGCACGAAGCATTTACTGCCATGCGGGCGAGAGGGGCACAAGTCACCGACATTGCGGTTCTCGTCATCGCGGCAGACGACGGCATAATGCCTCAAACCGAAGAGGCTATAAACCACGTCAAAGCGGCAGGCGTCCCCATCGTAGTAGCCATAAACAAGGTTGACCGTCCCGAAGCCGATCCCGAGCGCGTAAAGCGTCAGCTTGCCGAGCGTGACCTTCTCATCGAAGAGTGGGGCGGTGATGTCATCGCGCTCCCTGTATCCGCGCTAACCGGCGACGGTGTGGATGACCTCCTGGACAATCTCACAGTTGTAGCCGAGGTCAGTGAACTCAAGGCGAATGTCGGAAAGCAAGCCAGGGGCGTAGTCGTAGAGGCTCGAATAGACCGCAGCCGCGGCACCGTCGCCACAGTCCTAGTGCAGACCGGCGTACTGCGGGTGGGAGACAACGTGGTTGCCGGTACGCTGCGTGGAAGAATTCGCGCGATGCTTACCGACAGCGGAGAGCCTGTCGAAGAGGCGACTCCCTCTCAGCCTGTCGAAATTCTCGGCATAAGCGGCGTGCCGGAAGCGGGCGACATCCTTGAAGTCGCCCAGGACGAGCGCGCAGCACGCCAACTCGCTGAAGGACGCATCCGCCAATCCGAACGGCAGCGAGCGGCAGGTCCCACCCTTGAAGACGTCCATACCCGCATAGCCGCGGGCGAAGTCAAGGCACTCAATCTCATCATCAAGACCGATGTGCAGGGCACCGTCGATGCAGTCAGAGGCGCGCTCAACGGCTTGAATACAGAACAGACCAGGGTTAATATCGTCCACATAGCGAGCGGTGCCATCACAGAGAGCGATGTGCTCCTTGGTTTGGCATCACAGGCGATTATCATCGGTTTCAACACCGAGCCGGGTCAGGGCGCAATAGCCCTTGCCAATCAGGAAGGCGTCGAAATTCGACACTACAACATCATCTACAATCTGCTTGAAGATGTGGAACGCGCACTCACAGGGCTGCTAGAGCCGGTGTATCGGGATGTTA
>JAGGDZ010000238.1 GCA_024648655.1 Chloroflexota bacterium
GCGCACGTAACCCACACTTCCTACAAAGACATGATTGCGCTGGCAAAGCACGCTGAGGAGATAGGCTTCGACCTTCTCATCTGCGCCGCCCCCTACTTCGTGACCAAGACTGAGGATCAGGTCATTGACTGGATGCGTATGCTCGCCGACAACACCAACCTCGCCATCATGTACTACAACTCCCCGCAGTTCGGAATCGTCATGAGCGCTCAGGGACTGGGACAAATCTGCTCAATCCCCAACGTCGTAGGCGTCAAGGAAGCCAGCTTCAATCAAGAACTCTCCATCGAGTCCCATCAGTTGCTCGGCAGGGACGCCATAATCAGCACGCCCGACGAGTGGATTATGTTTAAGGGCAGAGAACTTGGCTTTGAGCAACAGGTGATGTTCGCTAATACTTCCGACTGGCGCTTCGACACGCCGGAAAAGAACTACTACAATCAGTTCATCGACAAGGCGATGCGCGGCGACCTCGACGACGACTTCTATGCAAGGCATGTGCGCCCCATCAAGGCGGTCTCCGATAAGTGGTGGGCAAGCACCGTGAAGAAGGCAAACGGCGCACTCCCAGCACCCATGTGCAAGTATTGGGGCGAAGTCATGGGCATGGCTGGCGGCCATGTAAGACAGCCGCACATCAACCTCACGGACGGCGAGAAAGCCGAGCTGAAGTCCGAAATCGAAGCGGCGCTCGATCAGATTTAGTCTGCCTCCACTCTGTCATTCTGAACACAGCGCAGCGGAGTGAAGAATCCAAAATCTCTGCATACTCAGCCATCCAGGGAACTTGGACTCTTCGCATTGCTCGAAACGACACGCTGAAGGCGTTCGCATTGACAAGGCAAAGACGAAGAGAATAAGAGAAAGGTACTCGCTATGATACTTATGGTGAGCGTTCAGAATCTGGAAGAAGCGCTGCAAGCACTGAAGGGCGGCGCTGACATCATAGACGTAAAGAACTTGCAGGAAGCGCTGGTAGGCTCCGCGCACCCGCACATCGTCCGCGACGTGCGCAACGCAATTCCTATGGAGCGCCACGCAAGCGTTACTCTCGGAGTCGTGCCTCATCAGGTCGGCACGGTTGCGATGGCAGTATATGCCGCGGGCGTTATCAACGCCACATCAGTCAAGGTTGGCTTTATGGACCACGAGTACGAGCTTGCTCTGGAAACCCTTCACGCCTCCCGCGAGGCACTCGACGGTTTCGAGACCAAGCTCATCGGCTCTCTGTTCGCCGACAATGCTCTATTCGGTGGCCTTGAACCGCACCACATGAATAGGCTCGCAATAGAGACCAAGTGCGACGGCTGGCTGATCGACACCCTCACGAAGGATGGGCGCAATCTATTCGACTTCGTCCGTGAAGAAGAACTGCGGGACATGGTTTTCGAGGGCAAAGAGGCCGGTATGAGCACCGCCCTTTCCGGACACCTCCGCATCAGCGACCTCGACGAGCTAGCCCGCATCAACCCCGACATCGTTGGCGTGCGTGGCGCCGCGTGCCAGAAGTCCGACGACCGGACTTCCAGCGTGCATTGGGAACCTGTTTCCGAATTCAAGCGCCAGCTCGAAATGCGCCTCAGCGGCGAAGTGGACGTCTTCGATGGCGCGGCTGCCGCCGCATCGAGCAATGGTTCGACCAACGGTAGCGCCGGAAGTGAGTGGGTAGTCATAGACGGCACGGGCAAGACCTGCGCCGGCATCATCGCCGCCCTCACTGAGCATATCGATAACGATAGCGAATCCTTCGTCGAAGTAATGATTCCAGACGTGCTGAATACTTACGACGTTATCGTCTGGGCAGAAAAGCGCAACCACAGTATCCTCACCCAGCGCAACGATGACGCAGGATTCGTCAGAATGCTCATCAAGCCATAAAACCTGAACTGTCACATAATATGCAGGGTATTTGAAGTGCTCTATCTTCTTTCCGGATAGAGCACTTTCTTTTCGTATGCTTGATCGCCTCAACTCTAGGCTATTCTCTGTTATACGCTTTACGCTCGTAAAACCTCATCGTTTACTCACTCCAAAGTGCGGTGCGGCATCGAAACCTACGACCACGCGACAAGATGACTTCACTTATCCTTGAAACTAAGATAATCGCAAGAATCCTGTCGCAATTTTTCAATCGTCATTCCTGCAAAGCATGGCACTGTGAAGGCAGAGAGCAGGAGTCCAGAAGCCCATAGGCTACAGATTGGGCTAATTTGCATTTAACAAATCGTCTCATGCGACTGTTTAATTTGCCGCGTTTAGCGTAACCGTGCTACGATTGATACATGGGCATAGGGAGAAACACTTGATGGTGCCAGATTTCGTTCAAGACATTGCATTTTATGTAGGTTTCGTTCGCGACCTACTCTTGTTGACAATACTTTTAGTAATCTTGATTCTCGTATTTTCTATCTATAGAAAGGTATCACAAGCCTTGAACTCTGCGGGACGCATCTTGGACAATACTGAAGAGATCGTAAATACGGTGTCTGAAAACATTGTTCGACCCGCGTCGTCAGGCTCCGGGGTTGCATTCGGCATAGGCAAGATGTTCGCTTTCTTGCGAGGCACGAAGCGCAAAGATTAGAAGGAGGAAGCTCATGGCAAAAGATGGTAGCGGCGGTTCATTCGCACTCGGCGTAATAATAGGTGGACTGGCCGGCGCGGCTGCGGCATTATTGCTCGCGCCGAAGAAAGGCTCGGAGACTCGCAGCGATCTCCTGGAACGCAGCGTAACAATGCGTTCACGCGCAGAGGAATTCGCGGCGCAGGCAAGGACACAGGCGCAAGACCGCGCGGCGGTAGGCGTAGCCACGGCGCGCGAGCGCATCGGCCCCGCTTACGAGGGCATGCGCGAGCGTGTTACGCCCGTCGTCGAGCAGGTGAACGCCCGCATCAATCGCAAGAACGGCACCTCAGAGGCATCTACCGAGGAAGAGCCTTCACAGGCTGAGAAGGCATAACCGACTGCAAGGTCGATCTCCAAGGTAACCATGAAGAAGCCCCCGCTTTCCCTATTCATCGGAAAGACGGGGGCGCTCTGTATCAATGAATTGCGCTGAAGGCAATATCATACTACTGCGTCGGCGTGTACCTTGGGTAAGAGCCTAGCACCTTAAGCATAGACACCTTACTCGCAATTGCGTCCAGGGCATCTCGCACCGCATCGTCGGCCTTATGTCCGTCAACGTCAGCCAAGAAGAAGTACCTGCCCAAGCTCCTCCTCGTTGGACGAGATTCAATCTTGTTCAGATTGATCCCTCGATTGGAAAACTCCTGCAAGACACCCACGAGACTGCCCGGTCTGTCGGCGTCGAAGTTGAAACAGACTGAAGTCTTGTCCTTGCCCGTAGGCGCTCCGTCCTCTGCCGCCAGTACG
>JAGGDZ010000318.1 GCA_024648655.1 Chloroflexota bacterium
CCTTCTAGCCGACAAATATCCATTCTCACAAATATCCATTCTCCTTGATGGAGAAAGAGCCTGCCCCTGTGCAGACAGGGATGGGTGGGCGAATGGCAATTTCACCCACCTGAATGAAACGCCACTTTGCCCTGCTAACAGTCCGGCGGCGTCACAGGTCGATGGATTGAAGTTCATCCGTGAACAGGACGCCGCCATCGTATATCTCGCGCACATCGCCGATGCCCTTCTCCATAGGCCCGTGCTGCGACAGGTGCGGCCCAATATGCACGAGCGCAAGCCGCTTCACTCCCGCAGCCTGCGCCATTTGTGCCGCTCCCAGCGTGCCGCACTGCCCCGGCGCTTCGCCGTCCGCGTCCATAATCTCTTGGTCGTCCCAGCACATGCACAGCATCAGGTCCGTGTCCCTCGCAAGCTCCGTTACCGTGTCACAGGGCTGTGTATCCCCTGTGAAAACCACGCTGCCCGCAGGTGTGTCGAACCGGTACGCCAGCGAGTCGAGGAACGGCTGCACATGTTCTGCGGGCGCGGCAGTAACCTCCCAGTCGCTTCCCGAAAAGACATGCCCCGGTCCCACATCGGTCGCCTGCACACGCGGCGGCTTGCGCGGAAGCGTGCCTCCACGGTTCTGGTGGATGCGCTGGCTCAGCGGATGCCCCACGCGCGCCTTCCAGTCGTGCGCGAACACACCCTCGTTCTCGTCCAGTATGCCCCGTGTGATGCGCTCCGTCAGCGTTGGGCCAAACACTTGCAGCGTGTTCTCCTTGCCTGTGCTCTGGTCCCATCGACAAAGCAGAAAGCAGGGATAGTCGATGTCATGGTCGAAGTGGTGGTGCGTGAAGAACAGGTAGTCAATGTCAGTCGGCCAAAGCCCTGCCTTGACCAGCTTATGCGTGGCAGCAGGCCCACAGTCCACCATCATCTGTTCGTTGCCGATTTGCAGCGCGAATGCCGACCCGAAGCGCGTAGGCGTAGGCGTGGGCGTCCCAGCCCCCAGCACATGGATTCTCGTTCCCTTATCTGTCATTGCACCGCCTCTGATTATCGAAAATCTTGGTCACCCTGCATGAGAACATCGGCAACGCCACGCGCCGCAATATCGAGAAGTTCTCCGCCGAATTGCCTGTCCACACTCTGCTGGCATCCTCACTGAAGGCTATATCCAACACCCATTGGGCTAAGTTCTCGATTCCATAGTGAGTCCCGATTCCCAACAGCAGCCTTCGAACGTCGCCTGATGAGCTGAACGGCTGTAAGGAATTTCCACAAGATCCTAACACATCTATCAGGTTGTGTCGTTTGGCTCGTCCGGTTCGGTTTGTGTGTCTGCAAGTGCCGAGAACCTCTCCGTCAGCAAAGTCGCTATTGAACTGTCCACCAGGTCCCTCCCGTATTCAGGTCCCTCCCGCATAAGGATTGATCTCTACATTTCGGACATTTGATTGACATCGTTCGGTCTCACGCCTGTTGAGTGAGTTGGGATGCGAGTTGTCCAGGATGAGCAGTTGGCGGAATGCACAGGAAGCGTGGAAGCTTGCGCTGGACTCGTGCAAGCGCGGGGTGGGTGAGCGCGTTACGGTAGTGGGAGCGGGTGAGATGATAGGTAGGAGCAAGATAAGGTACAAGACGACAAGGGGATACAAGAGTGTTTCAGGGATGCTGAACGGGTTGTGGCTGACGCAGTGGCTGTGGAGTGGGGATGACGGACTGTCGCTGGGTGAGTT
>JAGGDZ010000194.1 GCA_024648655.1 Chloroflexota bacterium
CAACCTGATCGACACTATGGAGATTGTGGACGACAGAACGCTGGAAATACGGCTCAAAGAGCCATTCGGAGACTTCATTGCTGAAGCCGCGAATCAGTGGCATATGTTCATTCCAAGGCACGTTCTTGAAGCTAATAACAACACAATAACGAACTACGAGCAGCTGATAGGCACGGGGCCGTTCAAGATCGTTGACGCGGAAGACGGTATTTCTGTGGAGATGGAGAAGAATGAGAGTTACTTCCGCTCAGATCCGGATGGGACTCCATATCCTTATCTCGACAAGGTAACCTCGGTGGTCATAGCCGAGCCTCAGGCGATCGTTGCTGCGTTGAATGCTAAGAGGGCAAGCGCCACCAAGCCCAACTGGGTTGGAGTGAGCCATCTCGAGTATAAGCAGATGGCAGAAGAAAATGATGGAACTTTCTTGGCAGAGGCATTCGCTACCGTTGACAGCGTGCAACTCAACAACGAACAGCCTCCATTCGACAATATAGACGCGCGCAGAGCGATAATGTATGGCTTCAACAAGAACCGCATCATTGAAATCGACGGGGCGGAAAACCCGATTTTCCCGATAAGCTGGTTCAGCTACTTACATCCTTCTCCGGAAGAGATAGCCGAGCTTCCGGGCTATAACCCAAGCAAGAGGGACGAAGAAGTCGCGATGGCGAAGGAGTTTGCCGAGAAAGCGGGATTGACAGAGTTTGATCTCATCTGGATACCGACCAGAGTAGCGCACGCTGAGCAGTTGCAGCAGGACCTTCTGGAATGCTGCGATGTGCAAGTGAACATTGTCATCCAAGACTGGACTGCCATGATCGCGGCTGTCGAAGGCCGGCGGTACGAAGCCGCTATCGGCGGAACAGCGCCTAGCTATGCCGGAACGGTCCCTATCATCGACATCATGTATAGCGATGGTGGAGGTCGTAACGGAGGTTGGGATCCACCTGACGATTGGGAAGCTGCGTGGAACAAGGCACGAACCCAGCAACCGGGACCCGATCAGGACGCACTATTTGACGAGATGCACAGGATAATGCTTGAAGAGTGGATGCCGATGGTGCCAGTGTACGCTAACAACCACAACAAGTTCCACTGGAATTACGTGCATAACTGGCAGCTAGTCGCGCAGGACATCTTTAGTAACAACAAGTTTGAGGATGTCTGGATCGACTGCAACGCGCCAAGTCCTGGGGCAGGGTGCTAGAACAAATGCGGTCCAGACTATCGGACAGCTGCCGAACTTTAACCGCTAGTTGGCTTAAACGTATAGTAATGATATTGGGAGTGCAATAGAATGCTATTCGGCTTTACCGGGCGTATTCTTATGTTCAATTTGCTGGTCATGGCGCTTGCCTTTGCGCTGGCCTGTGGAACCGCTCCGGAGGAAAGTGGAGAGGTTGCGCCCGCAGCACAGCCGCCCGTGGCAACGCCGACCTTCCCGCCGACTCCCGTACCACCCGCCATCGCTGCCCCGACTGCCGCACCTGAAGCGTCCGCACCTATGGCGCCCGGCGGCGTTCAGTTGGGTGGGCACCTTACGGTCGTGAATGACGGCTTCCCTCCGAAGTGGGATTTCACGCAGACCAGCACGTGGATTTCGCTCTTCCACTACGGCGGACGAGCCTATAATGGACTGCTGCAATTTTCCCCCAAGGATGGTGTGGAAATATGGCCCGACATGGCAGAGTCATGGGAGGTCATGGATAATAACCAGACTTATGTATTCCACATCAACGAAAACCTTACTGAGTGGAACGATGGCACGCCGTTTAGCGTTGAAGACATCATTTTTGCCATCGACAGGTGGCGCAACCCGCCAGAAGGAATAATTCAGCCGCGTGTGGGAGCGTTCTCGCTCATCGACACGATGGAGGCTGTTGACGACAACACATTAGAAATTAAACTTCAAGCTCCTTTTGGAGACTTCATAGCAGAGGCCGCCAACCAGTGGCATATGTTTATTCCAAGGCACATTCTTGAAGCTAACGAGAGCACCATTCCTCGATGGCAGGACGTAGTCGGCACGGGCCCATATAAGATTGTTGACGCCGAAGACGGCATATCTGTCGTTATGGACAAGAACCCCAACTACTTCCGTTCGGACCCGGATGGTACTCCATATCCGTATCTTGACAAGGTGACTTCAGTAGTCATTGCTGAACCGCAGGGTATTCTCGCGGCGCTCAGAACAAAGAAAGGCGACGCGACGAAGCCGACTTTCGTAGG
>JAGGDZ010000487.1 GCA_024648655.1 Chloroflexota bacterium
ACCTCTATAAGATTAGGTTATCGGTTGGTCGGGGAGTATTCTATCAGGATTGGGACAGGCGCTGCCCCGGCAATTATGGCACAGGCGGAACTCTCGGCAGTCGCCGCAATATGTCGTCCGAGGGCGTCCACAAGCCCAGCCTGCCCTTGCACGGCATTAGCGGCACAGGCTGCACATTCGCCAGCAGCCACGCATACGCGCCGTCGTAAAGCGCGATGCATGCCGCGTCCTCATCCGCTTCCTCCATCGGACGGCAGTCGTACAGCCATGCAACCGTAATGATACCGCCCGTCGGCAGGTCTGCGTATGGGCGGGCGCTCGCGTGTATGGCAAGCTGCCCACGATAGTGTGTGCGCCATGTGCGCGTCTCGATGGTCTTGCGCCCGTCGGCTATCAAACTTGCCCATGGCTGGCGAAGAGATAAAACTTTCATATCCGCTTGCCCGGAGTTCTCACTTCATTCGGAGCTAATCATATCAGTGTCGGGGCGACGTGTAGAAGCATCCCGTCGTCCCGTAAAGATGATGACCAAGCCTATGGCGCAGCCGCAGAGCAAACCGACTAAGGTGCGGAATACAAGAATTGCGAGAATTGGAAGAGAAAACGAAAAGTCAGGTGGTTCCAGTCCCAGAATGACAAAGTGAAATGATAGGCTGGACGCCGTAACGGCTATAACTGCTGCCAATACGATTCCAACGAATGCACGTGCTTCGTTCGCATGACTTGCGGCATTCCGGTTGTGCGCTGCGCCGACAATCGCGCCACCGACTATGCCTGCGAGCAGGACGGGCAGGTGGTTAGTCAAGACGAAAGTGGTTATGACGAAAGCTCCCATCGCAAGCGCGCCTAAGCTCGCGACGGGAATAGCAAGACCAACGCCCAGAGCGACTGGCAGCACGAACGCGATAGAGGTAAGCGCGCCAATGACTGCCCCAATGACAACAGGCCTGCCAAGCAAACGAACGACTTCCAGCAGACCCACCGCCGCACCGATAAGCGCGGCTGCGGTCAGAATCCCTACGAATCTTATGAGCAAGAAGCCGTACTCGACGTCATACACCTGAAGCAGCGCGGCACGCACGACTAGCACGGCTTGCCCTGCCGCGAGTAACGCGCCGACAGCGCATCCGACAAGTGCGCCGCGCACAAACGCATCGACCCGCTTCCGAGCGAGCGCAAGGCTGATATTCGTTCCGACCAGCGCGCCGATTACTGCGCCAATCACAGGAGCGGCGAAAGAGCGAATCTCGACCTGATAGCGCCAAACGCCTTCGACATAGTTCTGGAAGAGTTCGATACTGCCGTTGACCAGCGCAAACCAGAACCCAGGGAGAACGCCTATGAGCACGGCGGCGGTTACGCTTCTGAGCACGGCGTTCTCCCTGAGCCGACACGGGCAGGCGGGATAGAAAAATATCCCGCCCATCCTACCTGTCGATGTCGATTCTTATGTCGTAACTGCGCCCAGCGATGCGGAAGACACCAGTTTAGCGTACTTAGCGAGGACACCGCGATCGTAGTTCGGCGTCGGTGTCGTCCACTCTGCGCGCCTCTGCGCGAGTTCGTCGTCCGACAGGCGCACGCTGAGGTCGCGCTTCTCCGCGTCGAACGACACTATGTCGCCGTCCTGAAGTAAGCCAATCGGTCCGCCGACCGCCGCTTCGGGCGCGACATGGCCGATGCACGGTCCGCGAGACGCGCCGGAGAAGCGCCCATCCGTGATGAGCATCGTGGAGTCGCCTAGACCCGCGCCCATTATGGCGCCGGTTACCGCCAGCATCTCCTGCATGCCCGGACCGCCCTTCGGACCTTCGTATCGCACGACAACGACATCGCCGTCCTTGATTTCGCCGTTCACGATCGCATCAAATGCGGGGCGCTCGCTATTGAAGACACGCGCCGGTCCTTCGTGCGCCGTGTGCTTCGTACCCGACACTTTGATGACCGCGCCCTCAGGGGCGAGGTTGCCCTTCAATATGGCGAGTCCACCCGTGGGACTGCGCGGCGAAGATACGGGATGAATGACGCGGCTGTCCGGCTCCGGCAGGTCAAGCTCGTCGAGGTTCTCGGCGATGGTCTTGCCGGTTATCGTGAGCGCGTCCCCATGCAGCAAGCCGGCGTCGAGCAGCTGCCTCATCACGACCGGCACACCACCGGACTTGTCCATGTCGGACATTACGAAGCGACCACCGGGGCGCAGGTCGGTGATGTACGGTGTGCGGCGGCTTATCTCATCGAAGTCATCAATGCTCAGCTCAACCTCAGCCTCGTGCGCGATGGCAAGCAGGTGCAGCACGGCGTTGGTCGAGCCTCCCATCGCCATCACGACCGTTATCGCATTTTCGAACGCCTCGCGCGTCATTATCGTGCGCGGGTTGATGCCCCTCTCAAGCAGGTTATAGAGGTACTCGCCCGCCGAGTGCGCCACATCATCGTTGCGCGGATCGACTGCCGGTATGGAAGATGCGCCGGGTATGGACATGCCCATAGCCTCGATTGCGGAGGACATCGTATTCGCGGTGAACATGCCGGAGCATGCGCCCTCGCCGGGGCATGCCACGCGCTCCATGGCGATAAGCTCTTCGAGCGTCAATTCGCCCGTGGAGAAGGCGCCGCAGGCTTCGTACATGTCTTGGATGTTGATGTCCTGCCCCATGTAGTTGCCGGGCAGTATCGCGCCTCCGTAAACGAATATGGCGGGCACATCCATTCGCGCCATCGCCATCATCGCGCCGGGCATGTTCTTGTCGCACGCGGCAACCACGATGAGTCCGTCCATACCCTCCCCAAAGGTTACGGTCTCTATCGAGTCGGCGATGACCTCACGGCTTACGAGGGACGCCTTCATTCCCTCCGTACCCATTGATATGCCGTCGCTGATGGTGATGGTGCCGAACATAAACGGCACGCTGTTAGCATCCCACAATCCCTGCTTTACCTTCTGCGCGATGCGGTCGAGATGTACGTTGCAAGGCGTAACATCGCTCGCCAGGTTCGCAATCGCGACGAAGGGCTTCTCGAAGTCATCGTCCTGCAACCCTACGGCGCGGAGCATGGAGCGGGCGGGCGCCCTGTCGGGGCCGTCCACTACGACATGGCTCTTGTGCCGCAGCATCGATATTGTATCCGTTGCCATAAGTAAGTCTTCTCCTTCTCATTTTGTTGTCAAATCTTTGGAGGATTTAGGAAATCGGCATAGATAGTATCGATACTACCATGTTTGTCGTTTCCATCTATGCCGATTTTCCATCTATGCCGGTAATGGCTACCGGTAACGTCTATTTGATGATGGCTATTTGCAATTGACGCGCTCGTAGAACTCCTCAGCGAGCCGTATCGCCTCGGCGATCTCCTCCGGCGAGCGCACGCGGCGCG
>JAGGDZ010000441.1 GCA_024648655.1 Chloroflexota bacterium
ATCTTTTGAAGAAGGGCATATCGAAGAACTGGACATCGCGGCATTTCTAGGGGTGAGAGGAATCCACCTCGACGAATTGGAGGGATATGCTTGGCAACCATAACCTCCAGGTAGAACAACTTATCTTGGACACCAGCACAATCAGCCAAATCTTTTCAGCGTTTCATCCTCCGCTGTTTCCCACGCTGTGGGAATACTTTGACCGGCTGGTTTTGTCGGGATTTGCAATATCCGTCGCAGCGGTCAGAGCTGAGTTGCAGGCCTTAGGACGAGTCGCGGGAGCGGTGGCGTATCTCGAAAATCTCAACCGACAGTTCTTTGACTCACCAACGCAGGATGAGCAATATCTAGTCGAGGAAATGACTGCCGACAATGCCCTAACCTCATCCAGTAACCGTTGGCGCAGCAAAACGACAAGAGGCTTCGTTGACGCCGATCCTTACTTAATCGCAAAGGGTCTGGTGGCGCCTGTCCTCTCTATCGTCGTTACCGAAGAGAGCCAAGACCTGACCAAAAGGGACAGGATATTTTACGTATGTCACTACTATGGACTGGAGTGCATTAACCATCGGCAAATGATGGTAGATCGTCTTGGCTGGCGATTCTAACGCCAGCCTAGTCCGCTGCCGCCGGTTCCCACCGCAGTACCGGCCGCCGCGCCGCCGTAGCCTCGTCGAGACGCGAGACGGGTGTGTTGTGCGGCGCGTGCTGCGCCAGTTCCGGCTCAGACGTCGCCTCCGCATCGATGGCGCGCAGGGCATCTATGAAGGCGTCGAGCGTCTCCTTGGTCTCAGACTCGGTGGGCTCGATCATCAGCGCCTCGTGGACGATTAGCGGGAAGTACATCGTGGGCGCGTGGAACCCGTAGTCCAGCAGCCGCTTGGCAACCTCCAGCCCGCTGACGCCGCGCTCCCGTTGCAAATCGGCGGAGAATACGACCTCGTGCATGCAGGTGCGGTCGTAGGGCAGCGCGTAGATGTCCTTGAGTTCGTGCATGATGTAGTTGGCGTTCAGCACCGCGTTGCCGCTGATGGATTGCAGGCCGGCCGCGCCCAGCGTGCGGATGTACGTGTAGGCGCGCACCAGGACACCGAAGTTGCCGTGGAACCCGCTGATCTTGCCGATGCTCTCCGACGGCTCCGACAAGGTGTATTCACCGGCGTCTGTACGCCCCACCACCGGGGCGGCCAGGTAGGGCGCGAGTATCTCGCCACAGCACACTGGTCCGGCGCCCGGTC
>JAGGDZ010000491.1 GCA_024648655.1 Chloroflexota bacterium
CGCGTCCCCGGTGACCAGCCGGAGCGGTGGCGGCGCTTGGGCGTCGGCAGCCAGTTTGTCCAGAATCCACCCGCTCCGTTTTTGGACAATGGCCTGAATTTCGCGGTTAGGCGTGCGCACGGGCGCAGACACCACAACCGCGCCCTCGGAGACGCTTATCTGCACGGTCTTCTTGCGCCGCTTGCTGCGCCGCACGGTGTACTCGATGGCGTCGTCGGCGAGTTGGAGTTGTCGATAAGTGGTCATAGCAGGGCTGGGTTTTCGGCGTTGGGCATAGGGGCAGTATAGCGTTTCAAGTGCTTTAGATACTAATCTGTCTTCAAGCATTCTTCAGGCACAGCATCCTCCGTCGGTTCCCAATCGGGGGAAGAATCCGCGCTGCTGGCACTTTCGCTGATGTTTTTCTGCCCAAAACCGTCATAGCCCATTATAAATACTTCCTTGTCATTGGTGGGTGTTCTGTGGAATACGAGGTCTTCTCCCTTCTTCTGCCAGCTCGGTTCTCTGCTGTCTAAACTGCTAGTCGTTGATGCCAACTGATCAGTACCGTCGGAGAACATCGTGTATACCTCCATACTCCCATCGCGGTCCGAAGCGAAAGCTACATACTCATCACCATACTCGTCTATCCCCCAATCAGGCCAGCGGTCGTTGTGTGAAGTGTTGGATAGGTTAACGATAGCAGTGCCGTCGGGGTTGACGGTGTAGATGTCGAAATCGCCATCCCGGTCACTGGCGAAGATGAGCTTGCTGCCATCGGGCGACCAGGCCGGGTCGAGGTCTTGGGCAGCGTTGTTGATGACTCTGGTCAGGGTATGCGTATCCGTGGAAATGTGCAGCACGTAAATGTCGCCCTTGGCGTCGTCGCGGTAGGACACGAAAGCGACCTTGCTGCCATCCGGCGAAAGGGCTGGAGATTCGTCGTTGGCCCCGTTGGTGGTAAGTCTGGTCACCTCCCACGGATTCAGAGTAAGCAGGTAGATGTCGTACCCTCCCTCTGCATTGCGGTTGGAACTGAATGCCAGCTTTCCGCCG
>JAGGDZ010000173.1 GCA_024648655.1 Chloroflexota bacterium
TTGCTCCATTCCCGCACACTTGGCAGCGACTCGTCGAAGACGCGCGCAAAATCCTCCCTGACGGCGATGAACTCGTGGGCCAGCACTTCTATTCCCTGCAGCGTCTTGCTCGTCTGGATCTTGCCGGTCTGGCGGAACACGACCACGTACCCGTTGTTCGTCACGATGTTTTCGATGGACAGTTCCGGCAGGTCGAGCTCGAAGATAACGTGCGGCCTGTCGATGCCGCACTGCCCTTCGATGTCCTCCGCATAAGCCAAGTATGTGGGCAGTGCTCTGAGAAGCCCCGTGCTGTCGCGGTCGACTTCATTCGTGACGGCGCAGTCGGTGAAGTGTGGCGTCGTAACGCCACGCCTGTCTATGAAGTCGACCTGCTTATAGTGCGGGCCAATGGCGTGGTAGGGCACGAACCCGGCCTGTCCGCTCATGATGGTCAGCTTGCCGTCGACCTCGGGACGCAATCGCTCGATTACCGAAACTAGCTCCTCGACGACCGGCATGTCCCGCAAATGCGTCCGGTTCGGACGGGCGAACCACGAATATCGCTCGATTGGCAGATCCGTCTGCTCCACCTGCGAGACGTCCCAAATCGGCGTGCTGATGGAGCCGAATTTCGCGAACCAGACGGAACCCACGACATGCAGTGCGATGATGCCGCCTAAGGCATACACCTGGAGGTCGCGCAGCTTGATGCGCGGGATGACCACGACGGCGAGCACTGCCAGCGCAGGAATCACCGGCACGATGAAGCGGGAACCCTCCATCCAATCGCCACCAACGAGCAAGATGAAGGCAATGTACGCCACCGCGTAGAGGGTCAACACCAGCCCTCCAACAAACTCCCGTTCGTCATTAGCGATCTTGCGGGCGAAGTACACCACCCCTACGACCGAGAAGAACGGCAGTACGGAAAGGGGAGGCGGCAAGAGTGCGGATATGAGGTACTCCACTCCCTCGCCCACATTGGAGAACAGACCGCCTCCGCCCAGCTTGGCCGCCACCGGCTGGGGCAGCCAGTCGCCGAAGTAGGCCATCTTGAACACA
>JAGGDZ010000227.1 GCA_024648655.1 Chloroflexota bacterium
GCGCATGCTGTGACTTGTCCGGCTCGGAGAACCAAACGAAGGTGACGACAGGCTTGCGCTCGGCGAGTACATACTCTGTTGCAATGTCCACCGCTCGCACCAGCTTGTCGCCGTTAGTCTCGCCCTCCGGGGGCCACTCGCCGAACCTCGCGACAATCTCATCATGCAGGGGATACGGCAGACAGAATTCGGGATGAATAGTCGCGCCGCCTACACGCGCCGCGTTGGGGTTGTGAAGGTATGAGTTGCCGCTAGTGCCACTTCCGACTGCGACATATTCGAGACCATGCTTAGAGAGTATGTCGGCAAGCGTGGGTGACAGCAGCACTTTGGTCTTAAGCGCGACTTTGGCAAGTGTCGGCTCAAGCGCAGAGAACGCTGTGTGGGGGTCGTAGTCGCGCATCACCAGCATGTTCGCGGCGATGCCGTGCACACCCGGATTGTATCCCGTCACCATGCTAGCGGCATTGATGCGCGTAACGGACGGATACACCGGGTGGTGGTTGTCGAAGGCGACGCCCTCGGCTACGAACGCCGCGAGGTTGGGCATCAGCGCCGGCCTAACCTGTGCCGGCTGCAAGCCATCGAAGGCAACTATCAGGATGTTTCGCATGGCTGTCGTCCCTAACCTTCCGGCTGCGAATCTCCAGTATCCAGAAAATCTATCTTATTATGTCAGTCGGGCCGTCGCTCTCTTTCACCTTCTTCATCGTAAACAGAACTGTGAGAACGAGCAAGACGACTAGAGTGATGCCCGCAATTACGCCGATATCCACCATATCTAACTCCTTTGCACGACCGATGGCTGTATGATCGATGGCAGCCACGATTCGGTTGTCGCTATCTGAGGCAATCGAATTGCCCTGTCTTCCTCATTAAGCCATATTATTGAGCCATATTAGGGCTGACGCCTCATGCTTCTCGTGAGGCATCAGATCAAGGTGTACGATTGTGGCATCGCCAACTTGCAGAAACCGGCTCCACTAACGATGCGACGCGGCAGTGTACGTTATTAATGTCCAGTTTTGATCACACCTATGCCTAGTGCAATGAATACAGCGGCGCGATGCTACTCCACGACCACCGGGTGGCTGTACTCTTCCTTCAGGAGGCGCTTCAGCACCTTGCCCATCGGGTTGCGCGGCAGTTCTTCACAGAAGACGACCGATTCCGGCTTCTTGAAGCTCGCGAGTCGCTGACGGCAGTATTCCGAGATGTCCTCTTCACTAGCCTGCTCGCCGTCCTTCAGGACGACTATCGCGCGCACTCGCTCACCCCAGTCCAGGTCCGGCACACCGATAATTGCAGCCTCTTCCACCGCGTCGTGCGATTGCAGAACCTGTTCCACTTCTTCCGGCGACACCATTTCGCCGCCTCGCTTGATAAAGTCTCTCGCGCGCCCCGCAAGATAGATGTACCCATCCTCATCCTGATAGCCCAGGTCGCCCGTGAACAGCCATCCGTCGCGTATCGTCTCGGCCGTCGCGTCTTCCTGGTTCCAGTAGCCCTTCATCAGCCGCGCGCCACGCGCCGCAATCTCGCCGGTCTCGCCCAGAGCAACCGGATGTCCGTCCTCGTCAAATATACGCACGTCAACATCTTCCAGAGGCTTGCCTATGGAACTCAGATGCTTCAGCTTGCGCTCTACCTCATCCTCATTCCCTTCCAGCACATGGTCTTCCGGCGGCAGCATCGTAATAGTCGCCGCCGTCTCCGTCTGTCCGAATGCGTTGATGAAAGACATGCCGGGGAACTCTTGGATAGCCTGTCGAATGACAGGCAGTGGCATTGGAGCAGCGCCGTAAGTTATCACCTCCAGGCTGCTCAGGTCGTGCTTGTGGAAGTCGGGATGGTCCATCAGCATCTTCAGCATGGTCGGCACCATCATCGCGCGGTTGGCGCGCTCCTTCTCCACTATCTCCATCCACTGCTTCGCTTCGAATTGGCGTTGTATGAGCAGCGTGCGGCCGGCGAAGATAGCCGCCATCACTGATTGTACACCCGCGATGTGATACAGCGGCACTGTCAGTATATTGCTGGTCTCTTCATCCGGGTCTGCCGGCGTTACAGTAGCCAGGATGTATGACGAAAAACTATCATGGGACAGCATAACGCCCTTCGGGAAGGTCGTTGTGCCCGATGTGAACAGGATCATCGTCAAGTCGTTGTCGTCGTCGTTGGGCACGCGCTCAGAGTCGTCTCCGCTCTCTATGAGAGACTCGTAACTGTGCCAACCTTCGACAGCAGCCTCCAGGGTCACAAAGTGCTCCAAGGACGCCACGTTTTCTGCACACTCTTTGACGAGGTCCACATAGCGCTCTCCGACAAATATCACCTTGGGCGCGGCGTCGTTCAGCATGTGTGTAAGTTCGTCCGCCCTCGTGCGAAAGTTCAGTGGCACATATACAGCATCCAGCCTCGCAGCGGCGAAGTACGTTTCGACGTACTGGTGGCAATTAACCTGGAGCATCGCTATCCGGTCGCCCGCGCCTACACCCAAATCAGCCAGCGCGTTCGACAGCCGATTCACCCTCACTCCCAGTTCCGCATAGCTGATGCGTCTGTCCTCGAAAACCATAGCCGGCCTATCGGGCACGATGGCCGTCGCAATCGTCAGAAACTCCGTCGTGTTCATATTTCCTTGTACCTTCGCATGTAACGATATTGTGAATTGCGCCAAGAAATGTTACCACATAGCTGGGCATGAAGTCAGGCAATACCCCCCGGTCGTCGGAATTATCCCGGAGAGGCGGCGGTCATTCGAACCGGCGCACATCGAATCCCCCTATCGGCACTTCCGTGTCTCCACCGGTGATTATATCCGCTACGGCGTTGCCGATTGCGGGGGCGAGGAGGATGCCTTTCTTGCCTGCGCCGGTGGCGAGGTAGGCATTGTCCCAGCCCGGCGCCGTGCCCACTATAGGCAGCCAGTCGGGTGTCAGAGGACGAAGGCAGGCGGTATGCCTTGCTATCTCGGCATCTTTAAGGAACGGCATAAGCTTGGTCGCGCCCTTCATGAGCGTGTGGCGCGCGTATTCGCTAGGTTGGCGGTCAAACCCTTTGCGCTCTTCAGTCGCGCCCGCCCACAACAGACCGTCGGCACGAATGTGAAGGTTTGCTCCACCGCCACTGAAATCGTAAGGAGGCATTGCGCCACCTATGCTAAGGCGCAATATCTCGCCTTTGTACGGCTCGACCGGAATGCTGACGCCGAGCCACTCCCCTGCCTGCGCGCTCCAAGGACCGGACGCGATCACGACAGCATCGCAAGCCAGTTCACCGTCCTCCAGGGTTATTCCTGTTATGCGGTCGCCCGCAGTCTGCAAGCCCGCCGCCCTACCCTGCCTGATTTCCGTCCCCATGCGTTCCGCAGCGCGTGCCAGCGCAAGGGTAAAGTCGTATCCGCTGAGAATTGCGTTGCCGTATGCGTACAAGCCGCGCTGCGCTTCCGGATTGAGGCGCGGCTCCATCTGCCGGAGTTCGGCAGCGTCAAGCCAGTGGGCGTCAAAGCCGTCGGCAGCCTCGAATATGTCGTGCGTCTCCTTCATGTCAGGAATGTCGGAGTCGTCGAATGCTACCGTGACGAACGCGATAGTCTTATGGTGGTACTCGACTCCGGATTCGTCCTCAAGACGCTGCGCGAGATCGCCATGCATCTTGAAGGTGGCAGCGGCGATGTCGCTGAGGGGGCCCGGTATGCCCGCGCCCTGCAGCGGATTCAAGCCGCCAGCATTGTATCCGGATGCCTGCGTTGCGATGCCCTCGCGCTCGATAATGGTTGAGCGAACGCCCGCCTTTGCGAGGTAGTATGCCACAGCGCACCCCATCGCGCCCCCGCCTATGATTGCTACTTGAGTTGAGTCCGTCATTGCGTTTCTCCATTGGGGCTTATGTGATAAATGGGCTTATGTGATAAACATAATTGAGGGTTCTATCCCCTCTCTGTCGGAGAGGAAATTTTTCGATTGGGTGGACGTGTCGCGATGATGCAGGCGAACGCCAGCATGTAGGATAGCACGCCGAAGACGTATATGGCGCGGTATCCGCCGGTAATGCGGTAGAGCAGCGCGCCGAATGTAGGACCTAAGCCGAGCGCTCCTGTCTGGAATGGTCCCATTAGTCCTGTGATTGAGCCGAAGGATGATCTGCCGAAGTATTGCGCGATCATCATATGTCCGAGGATGTTCAAGCCTCCCGCAAGACTGCCGTAGAGGATGACGACCACTAGGCTCATGCGTCCCTCGGGGACTATGATGAATAGGGAGACGGCAATGCCGGATATGGCGAGGGTGATGAGGGCGAGCCTGCGGGGAGAGAATATGTCAGAAAGCCAGCCCCAGAACGGGTTTCCAAGCGAACCGAGCAGAGAGCTTATGCTAAGCGCGCCCGCGGCGACTGCCGGAGATATACCGACATCGCGGAGGTATGGAACTATCTGGAAGTTGACGGTGCCGGAGATGAGGATGACGAGCGCTTCGGCGATGACGATAAGCCAGAAAGCGGATGTGCGTGACGTTTCGCCCACGCTCCAGTCGAATTCGGCGCGGGATGCGGTCCGGGCGCTGCCTGTTCCTTGTCGGCGCTTGCTTGATCCGGATGCTTCGGATGCGCCGTCGGGCTGCAAGCCGATATCTGACGGGCTGCGGCGCATTACGAGTAGCAGAGGGATGACTATCAGCAGGGATATTACTCCTTGCACCTGAAACGCAGTACGCCAACTGGCTGCCAAAGCGATGAGGGAGAATATCTGGATGTTGATTGCGCCGCCGAAGGGACGCGCCATTGCGGATATGCCGAGCGCGAGGTTGCGGCGGCGCTGAAAGAAGTTGACGGCAGCCGTTCGCGGCACTACCCCAACGAGCATAGGGCTGGCGATGGTGCGGGCGACTATATAGGCGGCGTAGAAGTGCCAGATTGCCTGCATGCCCGCGATTGCGAAAAAGCACAATCCTGCGATGAACGCTGCGATGGGCATGAGTCCACGGGGACCGTAGCGGTCCGCAAGCCTGCCAACGAAGGGCGTAATGATGCCAGACGCCCAAGTGCCCGCCGTGACAGCGTAGGCGATGGTGCTGCGGTCCCATCCCATGTCCTCGAAGATGAAGTTCTGCACACCACCGAAGACGAGCTGCGTCGAGCCGGTGGCGGCATAGGTGCCGACTGCGGACATAGCGAGTATGAGCCAGCCGTAGTAGAAGGGCGTGCGTGGTCGCCAGTCTGCGACAGTCTT
>JAGGDZ010000494.1 GCA_024648655.1 Chloroflexota bacterium
TGATGACGGTGCGGCAGCTCTTCCGCAACGTGCCCGCTCGCCGCAAGTTCCTTCGAACTACGGCAACGGAGACGTCGCACATTCAGAACATGGTTACGCGGTACGCGCTCGCCTATCCGGAGGTGCGATTTACTCTGAATACAGGCAGGTCTTCGCTGCTCACGCCCGGCTCCGGCAGCCTGCGCGAGACGATTGCTGCCATATATGGTCTGAATGTCGCGGAGAATATGCTGGACATAGCGGAGTACCATGAGCGCGCCGACCAACGAATCGTAACCGGTATGGTATGCCAGCCCGCCCTCAGCAGGGCGAATCGCAGCTATGTGAACTTCTTCGTCAACCGCCGCTGGGTGCAGAGTCGCATGCTGGGCTACGCGCTGGAGCAGGCATATCATGGGTTCATGAAGGAACGGCGCTATCCTATGGCGGTGGTTAACATCGCCATTGACTACGACCTGGTTGATGTGAATGTTCATCCATCCAAGACCGAGGTGCGCTTCAGAAGTGGCGACAGAGTATTTTCTGCCGTACAGCAGGCAGTTCGCCACACGCTTACGGCGCACTCGCCCGTGCCTGAATTGCGCCGCACTGACGTAAATCGACCGGCGTATCCGTACTCTTCCACGCGCGATGCGAGCCGGAACTTCTGGCCCATCGAGCCGTTCAACCCTTCGCCTGCCATTGCTTCAGACCGGAGCGGCGAACATACCGCAGACTTGCAGGACGTCGCGGCGATACCCCGTACCGAAGATGCCGCCGGCTTCACGCATAAGCAGGCGCTGCCGATGCTGCGCGTCCTCGGACAGGTGCAAAGTACCTACATTGCCGCTGAGGGACCTGATGGGATGTATCTCATCGACCAGCATGCGGCGCACGAGCGCGTAATGTTCGAGCGAATCAAGGCTGGCGCAGCGGCGAGCGCACCACAATCACAGAGCCTGATGGAGCCGCTCACGGTCGAGTTGAACCCGGTGCAGCAGGAGCTAGCGCAGACTCATAGGCACATATTCGCCAATCTGGGCTTGATGGTAGAGCCATTTGGGGGCAATATCTATATTATCCGCGCTGTGCCCAGCGTTCTTACCGATATGGAGCCGGCTAGGGCGTTTGTTGATATGCTTGACGAGATGGCGCAGGGTGGAGAAGTAGAGTCTTGGAGCGACCGCGCCGCGTACTCGCTCGCCTGCCACTCCGCCATCCGTGCAGGCAAGGTGCTAACCCGCGAAGAGATGACGGCATTGACACGGGAGCTGGAGCAGTGCCAGCAGCCCCATACCTGCCCTCACGGACGCCCGACGATAATTCACCTCAGCGGCAGCCGTCTGGAGCGCGAGTTCGGCAGGCGCTAGGAAACTGACATCAATATAAGGGATGTAATGGGTTATAGAGGATTGAGCATGAAATTCGGTATCTTCCTTGGAGTACAGATTTCGCCTGAAGAATCACTGGCGCGGCAGATTGAGGACAGCGCAGAGCAGGTGCGGGCGGCGCGCGAGGCGGGTTTCGACCTGATATGCACCGGGCAGCACTTCCTGTCCGCACCATATGCACAGCCTGCAACACTGCCGTTTCTCGCTCGCATGGCTGCCGAGGCGGGCGATATGGAGGTCGCCGCCGCCGTCATCTTAGTTCCACTGCACAACCCCGTTGACATCGCGGAGAGCGTGGCGACGATGGACGCTATCTGCAACGGACGCTTCATCTTCGGCGTCGGGATTGGCTACCGCGATGAGGAGTTTGCTGCGTTCGGCATCAAGTCCAACGAACGCGTTGGACGCCTGCGCGAGTCTCTTGAACTGATTAAGATGCTCTGGACGGAAGAAGAGGTGGAATACAATGGCAAGTATTATCAACTGCCGAAGATAAAGCCCTCAACGCGTCCGGTGCGGAAGCCTCATCCGCCGATATGGGTAGCGGCGAACAACGATGTTGCCATTCGGCGCGCCGCCCGCTGGGGATATCCGTGGTTCATCAACCCACACGCCACGATGTCCACTATAGACCGTCAGATTGCCGTCTATAACGCCGAGATTGGCAGGGTAGGACAGCATGCCCCCGACGCTATGCCGATGTTCCGCGAGATGTATGTCGCTGAGGATAGGGCGACAGCATATGAGGAAAGCCGTCCATATCTTGAGAGCAAGTACGCCGCTTACGCCGCCTGGGGACAGGACAAGGCACTCCCTGGCGAGGAGAGCTTTAGAGTGCCCTTTGAAGACCTTGCGCGTGACCGCTTCCTGATAGGCTCGCCCGATGACATCGTGCGGGAGATACTTCGCTACCAGAACGATCTCGGTGCGAACTACTTCATTTTCCGCATGCAGTGGCCCGGCCTGCCGCAGGAGAAGGTTCTACGACAGTTGACGCTCCTTCGCGAGGAAGTTATTCCACGAATCAGGCAGTAGGTATGGAAATCATCGGCAGAGCGCTGCTTTTGGTGGGGATCGCGCTCGGCATCGTGGGACTGTTGCTCATGCTCGGAGCCAAAATCCCACTTTTGGGCAAGTTGCCGGGCGATTTGATATTCAGGCGAAGCGAGTACACCTTCTACTTCCCGTTCACCACATCCATTGTCGTCAGTCTCTTGTTGACCGTCATCCTGAGCATAGCATTTCGGCTGTTCAGATAGGCTGAAAAAGCCTAGAACTTCGCAACCTCGACCGAATTGATAGGCGGCAGATTGTCGATCATTAGCTCCCAGCTGTCGCCTTCATCGCGGCTGTAGAATATCTGGCCGTTAGTCGTGCCGACATAGACTCCGCAAGGGTTGAGCGAGTCAGTCGCCATTCCCTCTCGCATGCTGTGTAGATAGGCGTTCTTTTGCGGCAGCCCGTTGGTGAGCGCTTTCCAATTAGAGCCACCATTGCGACTTCGGAATACACGGAACTTGTTGCCGCTCACAATGCGGAAGTCGCCGCCCACTTCGCCTTCTCTGATAGCGTTGTCCTCGGGCAGCACGTACAGAGTCTTCGGGTCGTGTGGGTGTAGAGTGAGCGCAAGCCCGAAGCGCGAAGGCAGCCCTTCGGTGATGTCCACCCAGCTTTGACCGCCGTTATCGCTTCGATAAGTGCCACAGTGGTTCTGCTGGTACAGTATGCCTTCGCCGGCCGGATGCGCCAGCAGCTTATGGGGACACTGTCCGAACTCGAGGTCCTGTGCGTCCGGAATGAAATCTGCGCGCACGTTCTTATTCTGAGGCTGCCAGCTCTCGCCGCCGTCGGTAGTGCCATATACGCCGGCAGCTGAAATGCCAACCCACATGCGCGCCGGGTTGCGCTCGTCCAGTGCAATGCTGTGCAGGCATAGGCCTCCCATGCCCGGAAACCAGTGCTCGCTCGTGGGATGATCGGCGATGCTGCGTATCTCCTGCCAGTTCATGCCGCCGTCATCGCTTCTGAACAGCGACGCGGGGTCAACTCCTGCATACAGCACTCCCGGCTCGCTTGCGCGCGCAGGCTTGATGTGCCATATTCTGTTGAGCGTCTTGCCGGCACGGTCCGCGAACTTGGGCGGCGTTTCCGAGGTCAGCCAATTCTCTCCGAGATCGTGGCTGATGTGAATCTCCGCTCCCCAGATCATGTAGTTCACGGCTGCGTAAACCGTGCCGCCGTTGCGGGCGTCCTGCACGAAGTGGTACACATCTCCGCCGCGACAGTGAACTTCCGACAGATTCCACTTCTTGCGCTCCGAGCTGCTTGATAGCACGAATGCTCCCTTGCGGGTGCCCACAAGAAGAGCGACCGCAGGTTTTGATACACCGTTGGGATACGACATCGCCAACCTCACTTTCTCTGTGAACAGACTCCGTATCTATTCCAAAACGAAAGTGGGGTTGGCGTCAAGCGAGCTTGTGGCGCGATTTCCCTTTATACCATAGGCGCGCCCGCCGTATAGACCTCGTGCGAGTAGGCAACTATGGAAGGATCCGGCTCGTAGGCAACCGCAGAGTCCTTGCCCTTGTAGTCCATCACATGCGCGACGTGGCGCATGGCGTTGATGCGCGCCCTCTTCTTGTCGTCCGACTTGATGATGGTCCACGGGGCGACCTCGAAGTTGGTCAATAGGAACATCGCCTCCTTCGCCTCGGTGTACTCCGGCCACTTGTCTATCGACCTCATATCAACGGGGCTTACCTTCCACTGCTTGAGCGGATCGCTTGCGCGTTCATTGAACCGCTTGAGCTGTTCCTTCTGACTGACGGAGAAATAGAGCTTGATAAGCTTGATGCCGCTGTCCACTATCATGCGCTCCAGCATAGGCACATGACGCATGAACAGCCTGTAGTCTGGATCTGAGGAGAAGCCCATCACGCGCTCCACTCCCGCGCGGTTGTACCACGAGCGGTCGAAGAGCACAATCTCGCCCGACGTCGGGAAATGGCGGATGTAGCGTTGGAAGTACCACTGGCCCAACTCCACTTCCGACGGCTTGTCCAAGGCGACCACTCGCGCCGTGCGCGGGTTCCAGTGCTCCATGAATCGCCTGATTGTGCCGCCCTTGCCCGCCGCGTCTCGCCCCTCGAACAGGATTATCGCCCTGTCGCCCGTCTCCCTCATAGAGTTCTGAAGCTTCATAAGCTCTATCTGAAGAGCCTGCTTCTGAGATTCGTACTCCCGCCTTGGCATGCGCTCGGCGTATGGGTAGATGTTCTCCCTGAAGTATCTGGCACGGTCGTAAGGCGCTATGCCTATAGGATCGTCAAGCGGTTCGGAATCCGGAATGTAATCCCCACCCGGGACGACGGCCGCGTCCATCATGTCCCTGTTGAGATCGACCGTTGTACGATTATGGGAATTGTTCCGGTGCGTCTGTTTTTCTGTCATATTCTCACCTACCAATGCTTTGGCGCACCGTCTCTAACGACAATATACGCTTTGACGCGAATAACCGCAATCCTCATCAGACGCGTGGGCTGAATGTGGACGGCAATAGCCTGCTACCAGTTCAGCAAGCCCGGCTTCTGTGCTCGCCAGCCGTCGTCGGACGGGAATACCGTGTTCATCGGAACAGCCTGTGTGTCGCCATCAAACCAGTCCTGTACAGTCTCTCGCCATTTCTTGTAGTGAGGCGCGTTGCGATGTGCGGTCATATGCGCTTCCTCGTCCTCATACACTTCGTACAGGTAGAACTTGTTCGGGTCGGTCTTGTCCTCCAGAATGTCGAAGCGGAAGCAGCCCGGCTCATCTCTCACGCTTCCCTGGCTGTCCCCCAGACTCGCCTCCTTAAACTGCTCGCGGAATCCCGGCTTTATCTTGATGGTCACGAATATCGCATGCATGTATCTCTCCTTTGCTCAGCGTATAAACCGCATTATATTTCTGCCGCTCCATCCTGTCTATCCTGTCCGTTGATGTCAGTTCCTAGACTATGTGAAGCGCGGCATTATGCAATCAGCGAATATCCGCATGCTGTTTTCGGTCTGCTGCCAGGTCATCTCTCCAATCCTGAACTGAATCATGACTCCTCCCACTCCAACGTCGTCAAGCTCAGCAACAACCTCCGCTACAGTTTCCGGCGCCCCGTACACGAGGTCATCTTCAGGGCCGGCGTCCGAGTTTGCATAGATAGCTTCTACCTCGATCTGCTCAGAGGCGGTGTTCATCCTTTCGCGACCACCTGTTATGTGCTGCATGCTGGCTGCGTATGCTGGACGCGCAATTTCTGCTGCCTCCGCGTCCGTTTCGGCAACCACGCCGTTGAACCATATCCAGCAATTGCCTGTGGCGCGGGCGACGGCGTCGTCACCGAATCCGGCGTCCGACATTGCACTGCGGTACAGGTCGAACATGCGCCTTATATTGCCCAGCGGTTGCATCGATAGCATGAACGGCCTTCCCTGACGCGCCATCTGCAGCAGCGAGTTCTCGCTTGCTATCGCTCGTATCAGCGGCGGGTGCGGCTTCTGAACGACCTTCGGACGCAGCATCGGAATCTCCACATTCCAGTGCTTCCCTTTGTGATGATAACGCTCGCCCGACCATGCCCTCACCAGAATCCGCTCCGCTTCAACCAGCCGTGATTGCGCTTCTCCGTACTTCACGCCGTAACCTCGGTATTCGTATCGATTGAAAGCCGATCCTCTCGCCGTGCCGACCATGATACGCCCGCCGCTCAGATTGTCCAGAAGCGCAATCTGCTCTGCGAGCCTTACAGGATGATGAAATGCAGTCTGCACGGCGGAAAAGCCCACGCGAACATTGTTAGTGCGGGCGACTACCGCACCCCCGAAAGCCATCGGGTCTGCGTAAGTGCATACGCCGTCGAAATGATGCTCGCCAAGCCAGACAGAATGGTAGCCCAGCCGGTCCGCAAGCTCAGTCTCCGCCAGCGCCTCGTTCACTACGGTGTAATCTGTATCGGGTGTTCTGCTCTCCGGGAATAGGAAATCTCCGAATTTCATGAACTCTCCTGAGTTAACATACGTCAGCCGTCCATTGATTGATAACTGTTTTGCTGTCGGACATAGGCACGCGCAAGCCTTATCTCTTCATACGAGTATTCGTCGCCCAGCAACTCTTTCACCGGCGCAAGTCTAGTGTAGCCTACCTTTTCGAAGGCGCCCTGAATACACTCCAGCCTATGATTGCCGGGCAAGAGCGGGACCAGGTCGAGCGCTTCTCCGCGACGCACCAACATCTCGATATGAGCAACTATCGTGTTGACAGACAGACCGCGCTCTCGTGCCGCCTGCCGTATCGAGAAACCCTGCTCGATGAGCAATTTAGTGCTCTCGTATGTGTACACCCGACCATTGCTATGGCTACCATCCGTGTGCATACTTCTACTGTTCCTTACGGGTTCAGTACGGTCTTTCAGATTATTCTCCCGCGCATACTCGCAGATAACCGCTAGAAACTTGTCACCGTACTGCTTCAGCTTAACTGCTCCCACACCCGATATGTGAGACAGGCTGTTAAGATTCTGCGGAAAGTAATGCGCCATCTGCTGCAACGTCGCATCCCCGAATACTACGTAAGGCGGTACACCGTCATCTGAGGCGATTCGCCTGCGTAGCGCTCGCAGTCTCTCGAACAGTGCAGGGTCGTGCTCAATCGACTCACGAGAGCGCCCTGACGTCAATGCCCTGGCCTGCTCAGGCTTCTGCTTCTTTCGTCTGCTGAGGACAATTCGTTCTCTGTTTTTCAGAAATGTTCGCCCTTCCTCACTCACACCCAGCGTCGCGTACTCTTCGCTGTTCTTGTACAGCATCCCTTTGTCGAGCAGCATGCCGCAAACTTCCCTTACATCCGCATCCGAGAAGTCATCTACGATGCCGTACACGCTCAGATTATCGTGTCCTAGCCTGAGTACGCGCTCAGCCGCCGAGCCGCGAAGCACCTGTGCGATGTAGCCTGCGCCGAATCGTTCGCCCGTGCGAATCACCGCGGACATAACCTTCTGCGCGATAATCGTAGCGTCGAATTCCTCGCGTTCTGCCAGGCACACATCGCATCCGCCACAACTCTCGCTTTCAGTTTCACCTGTGCCCTGCGCTATGGACTCTTCACCAAAATACTCCAGCAGGTATCTGCGCCGGCACTTCCTGAGCTGGCAGTAGTCTATGACCTGTCTCAGTTTTCGCTGAGCGTTGTGTTTCTCGGTCACACTCTCCATTCGGTCGATAAAAAAGTCCTGCTTCACTTTGTCCCCGTATGAGTAGAACAGCACGCAGTCGCTCGGCAGCCCATCGCGTCCCGCGCGCCCCGTCTGCTGGTAGTATGCCTCCAGAGACTTTGGCAGTTCCTGATGCACTACCAGCCGCACATCCGGCTTGTCGATTCCCATGCCGAACGCGATTGTCGCCGCGATTATATCCACCTCGTCCCGTATAAACCGCTCCTGATTCCTGCGCCTTGTCTCCGCATCCATCCCTGCGTGATACGCCAGCGCGTCTATGCTCTCGTCCAACAGCTTGTCCACAAGTTCCTCAGTATCCTTGCGCGCGAAGCAGTAGATGATAACCGACTCCCCCTTGCGCTCCCTGAGCAGTTGAACAAGCTGGTCAAACGCTCTCTCTTTCGGACGCACCTCGTATCGCAAATTCGGTCGGTCAAAGCTGGCGATGAACTGCTGTGGCTGCTTCAGTCCGAGCTGTGCAAGAATGTCCTCCCGCACTCGATCAGTGGCAGTAGCGGTCAGAGCGATGAACGGCACCGCCGGCATGCCGTGCCGCAGCCTGCCTAGCGCGCGGTAGTCAGGTCGAAAATCGTGCCCCCACTCCGATATGCAGTGAGCCTCGTCAATCGCTACGAGACTCACTTCGAGCGTACCCAAGAATTCCCGGAAGTCCGGCAGAGTGAGTCGTTCTGGCGCGAGATAGAGTATCTTCAGGTTGCCTTGTCTCGCCTGTTCCTGCACCCGCCCGATCTCCGCATAGGTTAGGGAGCTGTTGATAAACTCGGCAGCGATCCCGTTCGACTTCAGCGCATCCACCTGGTCCTTCATCAGCGCAATCAGCGGCGATACCACCAGAGTCAACCCATCTAAGCACAAGGCGGGAAGCTGGTAGCAAAGAGACTTGCCGCCACCTGTGGGCATAATCACCAGCGTGTCGCACCGTTGCAAGATGCTGTTGATCACTTCCTCCTGAAGAGGGCGAAACTCATCGTGTCCGAAATGCTTCTTTAATAGGTCTCTCACTCGGCGACGTACATCCTTGATCCCTTAAAGCCGGTATCGTACCGGCAGGTTTGCGTTTGCGTTTGATGATACTATATTAGGTGGTATATCATAAACAGACCGGTTGCGAATCAAGATACAACGTTGCTCATCGACAATAGTGTATCCTACCCATTTGCTTTGGAGGCGACACATCATGGCCCTGCTGCTGAACCGAGAGACGATCCAAGGACTGCTCACAATGAGCGACACTATCGCGCTGCTTGAGCGCGCATTCGGCGACCTCGCATCCGGCGAGGCCGCAATGCCTCCGCGCACGGTAATGGCAGACCCTGCCAACAACGGTTGGTACGCCTTCATGCCCGCCCACATCAAGGGCATGGGCACCATCGGCATTAAAGCGGTCACCGTATTCAAGGATAATCCTGCCAAGTTCAACATGCCCAGCACGCTGGCATCTATCATCCTTCTGGACGTACGGACGGGCAACACCATATCCGTCATGGATGGCGGCTTCATCACGGCCATGCGCACCGGAGGTGTCTCGGGCCTTGCCACCAAGTACCTTGCGCGAGAGAACGCCAAGGTCGCGGGCGTACTCGGCATGGGTGTGCAGGCGCGCGCCCAGTGCATTGGTATGGCTGCGGCGCGCGAACTCGACAGCATCGTCTGCTTCTCGATGGACCCGCCCGAAACCCAGCAGCAATTCGCCGCCGATATCTTCGAACAGACCGGCGTCGATGTCGGCATTGCAAGTAGCGTTCAGGAAGTCGTGCAAAGCGTGGACATTCTCGCCCTCGCCACAACCGCGGCAACACCCATCGTTGACGGTGACTGGCTGCCGGCAGGCCTGCACATCAACGCCATCGGCTCGCATGCCCCAGGTGTGCGTGAACTCGACACCGCGAGCGTCATCAAGTCCAAGATAATCTGCGATCAGAGGGCCGCCTGTCTCGCCGAAGCCGGCGACATCCAGATTCCCCTCGAAGAGGGCGCGATGACTGAGGACGACATCTACGGTGAGATTGGCGACCTCGTAACCGGAGCGAAGCAAGGCAGGGAAAGCGACGACGAGATTACGCTGTTCAAGAGCGTAGGACTGTCCATTCAGGATATATCAACCGCGTACCATGTCTATCAGCAGGCGGTAGAGCAGGGAGTGGGCACGGAATTCGATTTCTAAAAAGAATTAACACTATGTCTGTCTTATTTCCCGAAATTAGTATTATAATGTAAGTCATACATCTGCAACGTCAATGCACCGGGTGAGGCCTGAAACCGTGATCGACTTCAACCTGCTGACAGGAGTAATTCTTTCCACGCTGATTGCCTATTTGCTGGGCGCGCTGCCTGTCGCCGTGTGGATAAGCCGCCGCAACAAGATAGATATATTCAGTGTTGGCACGGGCTTGCCCGGAGCTTCCAATGTCCGCAGGCAGGTGGGCAATGTGCCGGGCGGTCAGGTGTTAATCGGCGATATGGCTAAGGGCGCCGTTGCCATACTCGCGGCGCGACAGATGCAAGTTGACGGCATTTGGCTGATGCTGCCGTGCTTCGCTATGGTCGCAGGACACTGGAAGTCCATATTCACCGGATTTAGAGGTGGAGACGGGCTTGCCCCTCTGGGTGGCGCGGTCCTTGTCATGTTCCCGCCGTTCAACGGCTTTCTCGCCGCGCTTATCGGCTCAATGGTTACCTTGGGCGGGCAGAAATTACCATACACGTCCCTGTTGGGGTTGGTAGTGGGGATTGCCGCCCTTCTGTGGCTTGTGCGGAACAATTCGCCGGAAGAAATTGCTCTCGCAGCAGGCGTCACCATCATTGCTCTTCTGGTTTTGGCTCACGCCTCCGTCGGGCACCGCAAGCGCAATGCCAAAGATGAGTGGAGCGAACTGGATGAAGGCGAAGGCGCTACGGAGTGAATCCGTTAACCTAACGTGGCAGCGCTTACCGCCGCGTCCTGACGCAACTTCTTTATTTTCCCGGGACTATCCCACTGCAACGCTTGTAGTCGTTCGCAGTACACCATCCAAGTGGTGAATCTGCTCCGTCACCAGGTCGTGTACCCTGCCCAGATCCTCCTCCTGCACGACCGCGATCACATCATAAGGACCCGTAACGCGAGAAGCGCTTATGACGCTTGGGTTATCCTTCAGAATCTCCATAAGTCCGGTCGAAGACCCGACTTTCGCTTCGATGAGCACATACGCCTTTACCATTTTGTCATCCCTCCTTAAAAGTGCTATGCCATGACTTGGGCTGCAAGCATACGCTCTTTGTCAGCCTGCTGCCAGTGTTTCTTATTCCTCGGACTAGGCAACCCGGCTGCTCGTTTCAACATACAGCAGACGCTCGGGCAGAGTCTATCGAACGATTCCCCACCTGTGGCTGAGAAGAGAAAAGTACCGATTGCTCACTTACCAGTTCGTGAACGCCCCATCGTTGCGTCGCAACTGCGGCGGCCAACCTGTCGGATCCACCACATGCGCTTGCACTGCTTCCTCATCAAAGTCAACGCCAAGTCCCACCGCATCCGGCGGCATGAAGGAGTAGCCGTCTTTCCAGTCAATCTGCGTCGGGAAGAACTTAGTCGCGTATGTGCGAGGACGCTGAGGCATTTCCTGCACGCCCACGTTCGTTGACGCCATGCACAGGTTTACGCACGCTGCCGCGCTCACCGGACCCAGTGGATTGTGCGGCACGATGTCAATATAGTGAGTCTCAGCCCAGTGAGTAATCTTTAGCGCCTCAGTCAGCCCTCCCACAATACAGAGGTCGATGCGCGCGTAGTTTATCAGCTCCTCCTCAATGACTTCGCGGAATGACCATTTGCTTGCCCACTGCTCTCCGGCCGCAATCGGCAGCGACACATGCCGCGCCAGCGTGCGGTAGCTCACCGGATTCTCTGAGCGTAGTGGGTCTTCGATGAAGAACGGGCGATACGGCTCTAACGCCTTGCACAGCGCGACCGAGTGCGCCGTATCCAGCCGCGTATGTATATCGAGGCACATCTGAATGTCAGGACCTACAGCCTCTCGCACCAGTGCCATCTGCTCCTCTGCTATCCGCATCGATTCCACCGGTTCCAGCAGCCCGTCCATGCCCTGATACTCGAAGACGCCGCCCGTCTCAGCCAGACCCCATCGCACGAATTTCCAGCCGTCCGCCACCGCTTTCTTGGAGTTTGCAATCAGTTCCTCGGTGGTGCTGCCCTGCGTGTGCGGGTACGATACCACCTTATCGCGCACCGGTCCTCCCAGCAGCTTGTACACCGGCATATTCAGCGCCTTGCCCTTGATGTCCCATAGCGCAATGTCTATCGCACTTATCGCGCAGCAATACACCTTATCCGCGGGAAAGAAGCCGCCCCGGAACATGTGCTGCCACAGCCGCTCCGTTGCGAACGGGTCCTGTCCAATCACCAACTCCGACAGATGCTCTATCGCGTCGGCGACAGCCTTCCCCCATCGCGGAATGCCTACCTCGCCAAGCCCATAAATGCCCTCATCCGTTTCCACCTTAGCGATGAAATACAGCTTCCCTTCATCATCCGCAAAAGCATAACTCTTGATACCCGTGACCTTCATTTGTAAAGCCTCTCAGAAATCGATTGGAATGTGCGCCCATACGATAGCGGAGTATGAAAGGTCGGTCAAGCACAAACCCACGCCCGCTACATTAGCTTTGATTGCCGACCTCGCCAACTGTACAGTCTTATCCTAAGCATCTTATGAACACGCATGGCAAAAGAGCGACTATCACGGCAGCCACTCCACCTGAACGACTTCTTCAATTGGTTGGATGACAAGCGGCACTTCGCCGCCTTCCCGTAGGACGTCAACGCGCTTGAAACCCCTGGCAATGGCAAAACTGCGAAAGGCGCTCTTGGCATCGATACGGGCAAGCGCCTAACGTAAGTCACCATCTTTTCCTTGCCCCGCCAATCACCTTCCTGCTACACTCTTACGCATGACTCGCACTGAATTTGAACGCCTCGTCATGCAAGCATTGGATCGCATCCCTGAAGACTTGCGCCTGCACCTCGACAATGTGGACATCGTTGTGGATGATGCACCTAGCAAGGAGCAGCTGGTCGGCTCTGGCATTGAGGAAGGCAACATCCTGCTAGGTCTGTACGAAGGGCTGCCCCTCACCGACCGTTACAACTACGACATGGTGCTGCCGGACAAGATTACCCTATTCCAGCAGTCCATCGAATCCATCTGTCGTACTGACGAAGACATCATTCGTGAAGTACAGGATACTGTTGTTCACGAGGTCGCACACCACTTCGGCATAGACGATGATCGACTGCACCAGTTCGGCCTTTAGCGCCCATAAAATCCATCCTTCCTATCCTGTCGGTCAGTGTAGATTAGCCCCCGCTTACAAGGGAGAATATGCAATGAAAATCGAGTCGATCAAGGCAGTCCCCGTTGACCTCAGTCCCAGTCCTAAGACGGAGCCGCGCGTGCCAAGGCAGCAAGTACCGGATTGGGTAAGCCCCACGATGATGTACACTGAGTTCAGCAAGTCCGACTTCAGCGCGCCTTGGGGGCGCACCGCCTGCGTCGTAACCGCCGAAGACGGCACCTGGGGACTTGGCATAACCATCAACAGCGCTCCCGTCAACAGTATCATTAATGACCAGTTCGCGCCCATTCTCGTTGGCCAGAACTGCATGGCGACCGAAAAGGCGTGGGACATGATGCAGCGCGCCACTACGGCATACGGCAACGTCGGAATGGCAAGTTATGCCATCAGCGCCGTGGACAACGCTCTCTGGGACCTGAAGGGCAAGCTGCTAGGCAGGCCCGTGTATGAACTGCTCGGCGGCCCCCAGAAAGACAAGATTTTCTGCTACGCGAGCAACACCGATACATCCTACGGCGTGGCAAACAGCATTGAGTGGTTCTTGGAGCTGGGATTCAAGGCTGTCAAACTCTTCGTGCCGCATGGTCCGCACGAAGGCATCGAAGGGCTGAACAAGAATGTCGAACTCGTAGCGCGCACGCGTGAGCAGATTGGCGATGACGTCGAACTGATGCTTGACGCCTGGATCTCCCTCAATACGGAGTACGTCGTGCGTCTGTCGGAGGCGCTGAGGCCCTATCACATCAAGTGGCTCGAAGACTACCTGCCACCCTACGACTTCGATAGCTACATCAAAGTGCGCCAGCGCATACCCCATCAGATACTTGCCACCGGCGAGCACTGGCACACAATCCACCCATTCGCGCTCGCGGCAGGGCAGGGTCTTGTGGACATTATGCAGCCGGATGTCGCTTGGGTGGGCGGCATCACCGCCATCGTCCGCATCTGCCACATCGCGGAAGCGCACGGGCAGACGGTGATCGCGCACGGCGGCATGAACTACCCTTACGGACAGCATCTCTCATACGCTATGCCTGCCATCGCATGGGGTGAACGTTCCGAAGGCGTTTCGCCTCCGGGCGTTCCGCTCGAAGAGATGGTGGTGCTGCCTGGAACGCCTGTCATCAAGGACGGTTATCTTACGCCCAGCGACGCGCCGGGATTCGGCTTTGAGATCACGACCGACTGGTTGGAAGACCGCGCGATTTAGAGCTTTCGCACGGTATCGCCCACCGAAACCTTGCCGGGCTGAATGACCCATGTGTTGATGCCGCGCAGGCACATCTCACGCCCGATGGCGGAGTTCACGAACTTCATGGCGTCCGCGCCGAATCTCTCCACGAACTTGCCGCAGCCTGTATGTGGCTTTGCAGACACTTCTAGCACCGCCTCCCCAATGGACAGTCGTGTTCCCGGCGGCATGTTCTCCCTGCTAATGTCCATCTCGACATAGAACTGGTCGCCTGCCAGGTGCCACCGATCTTTGTCCTGCGCGACGAGATCGGTCACGCGCGAGTTCATAATCGTTATCTGGCACTCCGGATCGGCTGAGCCGTCCGCCGTCTGACCGCTCCCGCGAGCCTTCCAGTTGTCGCCAACGAGTCCCTCTGTGGTGTCGAGTTGTCCCTCGTCAATGATCTCTCGCCCGAGCGTCTCAGGCCGGCGCACTATGAGCTGCACCACGCCTGCGTCTTTCGGAGCATTACGTATATCTTCCAGCCCCGCTTCAAGTTCAGTCATAGATAATTGCTTTACAGCTACCATAGGACCTCTCCTTTACCTTTTATTAGGAATTGAAAATTGTAGGCACATTGGCTGCATTCTAACACGTCGAAGGTCCAAACAGCATATCCACATCCCGCTCGACCTGCGCCTTCAGTTCTACCGCCTCAACGAACCCTAGCTCCCTGTACGACTCCGCGCTTCCATACTCGCGCGTCTGGATGACCACCGGCATAGGCAGCGCGTGACCAAACACCAGTGCCTGACGGTTCGACTCCAGCCGTGCCAGCACAGTCCGCAGCTTCCGGCTGCCCGACACGCCCGCCAGCACCGCATCCGTATCCCGTTCATTGTCCAGCAAACAAGCTATCTTCGTCCCCAGCTGGCTCATCACCTCATCGTCTATCCCGCTTGGACGCTGGTCAACCACCAGCAGTGTAACATTGTACTTCCGCATCTCTCGCGCAATGGTGCCAAAGATAGTATTCTTGGCGATAGTCGGACTGAGGAATTTGTGCGCCTCCTCGATTGTGATGACCAGCGGCCTCGGCTCCTGCGTGCTGTCTCCACTCGCCTGCTCGGATATTCGCACATACTGCTCGTGAATGCGCCGCGTCAGCAAGTTCGCAATCAGCAGGTAGGCATCTATGTTGTTACCATACCGCCCGAACTCCAGCACCACATGCTTGCCGCGCTGCAAATACTCCAGAATTTCCTTCACCGAGTTGCTGCCCCTGCCTTCAGTGATGAACCCGAATCGACGCAGCCGGTTCAGGCGGTTGCGAAGCGCGCTTAAAGTCGAGTGCGGCACATTCATCTCGCGCGCCAGCTCGCTGAACTCGTCGCCGCCCTTGTACTCCATGAACAGCCGCAGCCATGCCCTGCCCAGCTTGCGCTGCAACGAGTATGCAGTGTCCGCGGCTATCTCCGACAGCGCCCATGAGTCCCGCAGTATCTCCACATCCTCCGGTTGTATGTCGTCGTACCCGATGCTGACTTCATAGTCAGTGCTGATTCCGCGCCGCGTCGCACTCTCCGGATCGAGCGTGAATACCGCAACCTTCGAACTGAAGAGCTGTTTCAGTCCCTTCACCTCATTCGTGTGCTCGCTCGACCCGCGCCAGCCGTACTCGCCGTGCATGTCGAATATCAGGTTGCTTGCCGTTCCGCGCTGTAATATGCCGATGAGCAGAAGCCGCGTCAGGAATG
>JAGGDZ010000395.1 GCA_024648655.1 Chloroflexota bacterium
GAATGTAGATGTAGTGGCGTCGCCCACTATGTCCAACCCCGCGCCGCGCTTCGATGCAATGGACGCCATGACCACATCGCGCGTCCCAAGCTTCACGGGCCCCTACAATCTCACCGGCATGCCTGCCATATCGGTGCCTTGCGGCTTCACGTCAGAAGGCTTGCCCGTCGGCTTCCAGATAGCAGGCAAGCCCTTCGACGAGCCTACAGTCTTTCGCGCTGCGTATGCTTATGAGCAGAGCGCCCGCCTCTTTGAGCAGAGGCCGTCGTTATAGGATAGGGTTGACCAATTGCAAATGAGCCGTGCCGCTAATGCCTCTGCGCCATCTTGCCCAGCAGCATGAGAGGCGCAGAGGCTGCTGCTGCCACATCTAGCCGTATCTTATGACGGCTGCTCCAGCAGTTGCAGCAAGTTCCCGTCCGGGTCCTCGAAGGTAGCGACCCAGCCGCCCCAGTGCTCGCGCTCCGGCAGCCTGACGAAGTTCACGCCGGAGCCTGTTAGCCGCTCATGCACTGCGTGGATGTCCGGCGTGCCAAAGTTCACCATGATGCGCTGAGGCTCATCGTTACTGCCATGAACCTCCGAGTGTTCGCCGATACTGAAGCGCATCGCGCCCCACTCGAATGCCACGAAGTGCGGGCGCTCCGAATGCACCGGCAGTTCCAGAGTATCACGGTAGAACGCCGTCATTGCCGCCATGTTCTCGGTCCAGATTATCACGCCCGCAACGCCGTCAATCATCGCTAATTCCTTAACTCTGTCTCTCCGTCTGTCCATGTACGTATCTGAGATTGCTAAAGAGATATACAAAAGTCCCGCTTCGTGCGCTTCCGTCTTTCACGTGTAGGCGGGAAAGCAGAACCTGTTTGCTCAAAAGGTACTTGAACTACCTGCACATTTCTTATTGCTATGTCCCGCCTTCAAAATCGTCCCACTATGTGTATAATATACATTCAGAGACAGAGGGGAGGCGGCCGAAAGCTTACTGAGGGTCTCTAGAAAGGAGGTTGCTGCATTGGATAGTAGTATGAGGAGGTGCTCCAGGTAGGTGTTCCCCGGAGCATCTTCTACACCAGGGAGGGGTCTCCCCGCTAGTCGGGGAGACCCCTCCTTTTCTTGTTGATACCGTCCGGCAACTTGTTGTGCGTCAGCAATTCTTACTCACTGCGAAAAGTAGGCGCCTTGAGTGGCTTGCTCCCATTTCTTGTTTAACAAGTCCATATTACGACCACCTGCCCGACGAATTAAAGACCTCTCGTGGCGCTGAGACACATGTTTAGTTCGCTGCGAACCCCTTTAGTCCCCAATCACCGTCAGCGGAACATCATCCTCGCTCTCCACTTCATCGTCATCGTCGATGACAATCTGCGGCGACAGCTTATTCCGCACCAGCTCCTCTATCTCCGACGAGATGCCATGGTTTTCACTCAGGAACCACTTTGAGTTCTCGCGCCCCTGCCCCAGACGAATCTCCCCGAACGAGTAGAATGACCCGCTCTTGCGTATGATGTCCTCATCCACGCCGATGTCCAGCAACTCGCCGTACTTGCTAATTCCCTCGCTGTACATGATGTCGAATTCCGCCACGCGGAACGGCGGCGCAACCTTGTTCTTCACAATTCGCGCCCGCACCCGGTTGCCCAGCACATCGCTGCCCTGCTTGATCGACTCCAGCCGACGCAGGTCCACTCGCACCGAGCTGTAGAACTTCAGCGCCCTGCCTCCCGGCGTAACCTCCGGATTGCCGAAGAACACCCCCACCTTCTCGCGCAACTGGTTGATGAATATCACGCAAGTATTTGAGCGGCTTATTGCCGATGTCAGCTTCCGCAGCGCCTGGGACATCAGCCGCGCCTGCAAGCCCACATGCGTGTCGCCCATGTCGCCCTCAAGCTCAGCGCGCGGCACCAACGCAGCCACGCTGTCCACCACCACGATATCGACCGCTCCGCTCCGCACGAGGTATTCGCAAATCTCCAGCCCCTGCTC
>JAGGDZ010000005.1 GCA_024648655.1 Chloroflexota bacterium
TCTGACACCGTAAGACACATTGGGTCGTCTCCAAATGACTTAACCACACCCTGCACGGCTAATGCTGTGCGGGGTGTATTGCTCATTGGCGTGCTAGGTCAACAGAAAACCCACAAGAAGAAAGGAGAGACTCTACAAATCGATTAGGCAGGAAATCAAACACATGGAACTAGAAGGATACCAACGTCGATTGGTCTGGACCTGACAGTTACGCGGCTAACACATTCAATACCATGAATGTGGATAATAACTACGCCGGTTACTTCAATGGCTACTGTGACGACGACGGATACAGAACTGAAAATGACCTATGGGGAAACAATTTCTATAATTTAACGTCGGCTCAAAAGCGGGCAGTCGCAGCCTATGAGATAGGGCATGCCATGGGGTTGGATCACAGCACATCCACCTCCGATGTCATGTATGAATCTTGCTGTGGCGGAGCGCTAGATGTCTCATCAGGCGACGTTGCGGCGCTAAATGACCTGTATTAGCTTCGAAAAGAACTCTAAATGAGTATGAAGTTTGATACCAGGAGCAGTCAAAATGAAGCGATTAGTATTAACATTGTCCGCTCTAACAGCATTAGTAGCAGGGTTATTCGGGGTTGCCTGTAGTCCATTCCAGAACTCACCTAACATTGACACGATGGCATCTGAAGCTACCGTAGAAGTATCCGACGGAGTGGAAACAATCGCAGATAGCGCATCTCAGGGTGCACCTTGGGTGACGCCCACTCCACAGCCTCCAGCAACACCTCGTCCTGCGGACACACCTCAACCGGCGCCTTCAGCAGGCCAATTGCGGACAGTTTCTGAGGGAATGTACATTTCATCAGGATCGTTGGACGACCTTGTGGCTAACTCCACTACAATAGTGATTGGAACAATTCCTAGCAGCGAACCCAACACGTTAAGTGTAGATAGCCAAGTTTCTGATGCATCTGGACCAATTACTAACGTACAGGCGGTTGGCAGCGGATATAACGTAGAAGTGGAGCGCTATCTGAAGGGAAGTGGTGGCAACACGATTCCCGTCGTGCAATTCTACGGCATCGACTACACTGACCAAGGACAGATAAAGCAAGCCCGTGACAATGATGCAGACCTGCTTCTTAGCAAAGGGAGTAGATACCTACTCTTCCTAAGAGAGAACCGGAGTCACTCAGGATATTGGATTGGAACTGCAGAGCCGTACAAATTCCTGCTTAAAGGCGGTCAGGCAAAAGTGAAAAGTCCTCTTAGTGGCCTTGGCGGCACATTCCCCGAGCAACCGGAGTCAGATTTCATATCTAGTGTTGAGGCAAAGATTGCAGCGAGTCCGTAGCCAAAGGACGGAGAAAGCGTTGTTGTATTCGCCGCACGCGGGCAACTCGTTCTGCCCGCGTGCGGTAGCGTTTACACAGTCGGAAAATCCAAGGAGGCGTCAAATCTTGGGACGGCAATTACTCTTGAAGATGGCTTTCTATCTGGTCGCCGGGGTGCTCCTCTCATCCATAACGTGGAGCACACTCTCTCACTCGGCGGTGACGGATGACTATGTGCTTTCCGTCATTCTGCTTGGGATGATGTTCTACGTGGCTGGGAAGTTCTTTGTGGACCGCTGGCGGCCAGATGATAGAGAGCAGGATTTCCATGCCACAAAGTTGTGGAAATTCCCCTATGAGACTACACGAAACGGTCTCTGGAGGCGTGTCGCCTTTAGCACTGCTGCAAACCTGGCCGTTTTTTCAATCCTTGCATCGTTGTTGGTGCTAGCTACTACGGCGCACCCTGCTTTCATGGTTCTGTTGGGTACGCTCTTCCTGCTCCGCATACCCCATCTATACTGGAGTATGCGAGTGAGATACGAGCCCGTCTATTCTGTCGATGCAGATAGCGTACCAGCGGCTACTCTGCGTTACGCGGGCGGAGCCAGGATTCCTCGGAGAGTTCGGTGGCTGTTTCCAATCGGCATGGCCGGAGTAGGAACCACAGTGGCCGTAATCGCAACCATGATTGGATGATCTTCACTTCAACATTCACCCGAATTCATATATGGAACTGAATTGCGTCCATTCATTCAAGAATTGCTGGAAGCCGGCGGCCTGTTTCTTGTTATCTTTCTGGCACTGCACTTCAGTATTCAGAATTTCAGGATAGACGGCTCAAGCATGCACCCCACCCTCATCGACGAGCAGCACGTCATTGTAAGTAAAGTTGCATCTTTGCGAGTCAAGCCCCTCGCCATCTTGCGGTTCACGCCGTTTACCGATAAATCGAGGGAGGAAGTTCCATTTTTCACATTCGACCGGCTCGAACATGGAGATACCATTGCCTTTGTCCATCCTCTTGACCCTACCCGAGACTTGGTGAAGCGAATCATTGGTGTCCCCGGGGACGCTATTGAGATACACAAAGGTCAGGTCATCCGTAACGGTATAATGCTGGACGAATCCTATGTCGTCAACGGCGACAGCCGTACCATTGGTGCTCTCGAAGTGCCGTTGAATTACTACTACGTTCTCGGCGACAACCGACTTGTTTCAACCGATTCGCGCAACTGGGGATTCGTTCCCGGCGACCATATCATCGGGCGAGTGTGGTTCAGCTACTGGCCTTCGGACAGGCTTGAGTTCATCCACCCGCTTTGGTAGCGCTCTAGATGACTGTCCCGGACAGCACAACCCAAAAGGGTAGATTCGTATCCTTCCTTTGCGTATGAACGGCGGAGCAATGATGGACCACGAAGGCGGTATGAACGGCGGAGTCATAATGGACCACGAAGGCGGATAGACAGGCCGATGGCGGCGGTCTAAAACCATACCGCCTGTCACTTTCCTGTAGAGTCTCCCGAGATTCTGAGGAAGGTGGTCATGGATGTATATCGTGGACATGTATTTGCGCGTGCGCAGGGCGTGCCTGGTAGAGGGGATGAGCATCAGGGAAGCGTCTCGGGTGTTCGGGATGCATCGAGGCACCGTGCGGAAGATGCTGAAGCATCCGGTGCCTCCGGGATACCGCAGGAAGCGCCCACCGCGGCGTCCGAAGCTGGAGCCCTACACGGGCATCATAGACGGCATACTCGAAGACGACCTGAGTGCGCCGAGGAAGCAGCGCCACACGGCCAAGCGCATCTTCGATCGACTGAAGGATGAGCACGGGTTCGACGGCGGCTACACCATAGTCAAGGACTATGTTCGGGAGCGCCGGAGCGTGGCGCGCGAGATGTTCGTGCCGCTGGAACACCCGCCGGGTCACGCGCAGTGCGACTTCGGGCAGGCGTGGGCGTTCATAGGTGGTTACAAGCGCAGGGTCCATTACTTCGTGATGTCGCTTCCCCACAGCGACGGCGTCTTCGTGAAGGCATACCCGGGCGAGACTACGGAGGCGTTCTGCGACGGTCACGTGTCGGCGTTCCGCTACCTGGGCGGAGTGCCGCAGAGCATTCTGTACGACAACACGAAGCTTGCCGTGGCGAGGATACTGGGAGGAGGACGGCGCAAGCGCACGAGGGCGTTCACGGAGTTGCAGTCGCACTACCTGTTCGCAGACAGGTTCGGCAGAGTCGGCAAGGGCAACGACAAGGGGACCGTCGAAGGCATGGTGGGCTACGGCAGGAGGAACTTCCTTGTACCGCTCCCGAGGGTGAAGGACTTCGATGAGCTCAACGCGCACCTTGAGCGTGAGTGCCTGGAGCGTATGGACGCGAGGCTCAGGGGGCACACCGAGACGATAGGCGAGCGTATGGAGCGTGACCTAGGGGCGCTGCTTGCGCTGCCCGCCGCTCCCTACGACGCGAGCGACAAGCACGCCACCCGCGTGAGCTCGCAGTCGCTGGTGCGCTACCGCAGCAATGATTACTCGGTGCCCGTTGCATACGGACACAGGGACGTGCTGGTGAGGGGCTACGTCGATGAGGTGGTCATAAGCTGCGGCACGGAGGTGATCGCCCGACACCGCCGGTCATACGAGCACGGCGACTTCATCTTCGATCCCATCCACTACCTGCCGCTGCTGGAGCAGAAGACCGGCGCTCTGGACCAGGCCGCCCCACTCACCGGATGGGAGCTGCCGGAGGAGTACGGCAAGCTGCGACGGTTGCAGGAGTCGCGGATGGGCAAGCCCGGCAAGAGAGAGTTCGTGCGTGTACTGAGGCTGCTTGAGACCTTCCCCGATGACGATGTGCTCGCCGCAGTGCGCGATGCGGTCAGCCGGGGAGCGACCGGCTACGACACGGTCAAGCACCTGCTGCTGTGCAGGATAGAGGGACGGCCACCAAGGCTCGACCTCACACTGCATCCTCACCTGCCGAGCGTGACCGTTGGCAAGACGTCCGCGCGAGACTACATGAAGTTGCTGAACGGGAGGGCATCGTGAGCGACAGACCGACACTGCTGCTGGAGCATCACCTGAAGGAACTGAAGCTGCCGACCTTCCTGAGAGAGTACGGCAAGATCGCGGCACAGTGTGCCTCGGAGGGGGTGGACCATCCGGACTACCTGCTGAGGCTGTCGGAGCTGGAACTGATAGATCGCCATCACCGCCTGGTGGCTCGCAGGATCAAGGCCGCCCGCTTCCCCGCGGTCAAGAGCATCGACACCTTCGACTTCACTGCCATACCGTCGGTGAACAGGCAGCTCGTGACGCAACTCGCTCGCTGCGAGTATGTCGAGCGTCGGGAGAACGTCATCGCCATAGGCAACAGCGGAACCGGCAAGACGCACATAGCGCTGGGGCTGGGACTCGCCGCCTGCCAGAAGGGGCTGACGGTGGGCTTCACCACAGCGTCCGCCCTGGTGAACGAGCTTCTGGAGGCAAGGGACGAACTGAGGTTGCTGAACCTGCAGAAGAGGCTTGCTCGACTGAAGCTGCTGATCATAGACGAGCTGGGCTTCGTGCCTCTGTCGCCCACCGGGGCGGAGCTGCTCTTCGAGGTCTTCAGCCAGCGCTACGAGCGAGGCTCGATCCTCGTGACCACCAACCTGCCGTTCGACGAGTGGACCGAGATGTTCGGGTCCGAGAGACTGACCGGCGCTCTGTTGGACAGGCTCATTCACCATGTCCACATCATCGAGATGAACGGCGACAGCTACCGCCTCAGGCAGAGCGGCAGAGCAACCGCGATATCATCCTGAAGTCGAGCTGAGACCCCAAGTCGATCCCCTCTGAAGGGGACATAATCCCTTCCCAGTTAGCACTGACATTATCGCTACACAATGGCGCCAAGTGGTACAATTTGTCGCCGCCGCAGTGGTCCATCATTGCTCCCCCATTGACATTCAGCCGTCTCGTGGAATCCCTTGCCTATACGGCTTGAAGTCCTGACCCCGCCGACCTGACGATTTCTCCAATGTGCAAAGTCGAGGAAACAATTTCGCAGAATGTTCTCTCGTTACGATAAGCTAGCCGACAGCTATCTGAGTTTCCTGCACATCGCCTGTACTCTAATCTGGCTCAAATGAATTGTCCACAGAACCTAGCCCCTATGAGAGGACTCTCAGAGAAGAATGAGACGAGTACCATTCCAACTTCGTTGATAGCTCTAGGCAGGATACGCGGCACAAGGGACGGCGCGGCTTTCGACTAAATGAACTTCAGTTAGTAGCCTCTGCACAGCCCGACAGGGCTTAGCGATGCTTTGTACAAAAGAGCCCTTTTGCACAATAATCGACATTTCTGCACAAATATGAAGCCCCCGATGGAAATGTACCTATCGGGAGCTGTCAGTCGCGATCTACGTCACTTAGCGCGGTTCAAGTGGCCGCATGTCATCGGTATCGATCTTGTGCCAGAAGGCGGTGTCCGGGTTATCGGCTCTAACGAAATCATCCACATCTTCGTATAGCCTGCTCCGTGTCTCTTGATCCATCCTGTGGTGCAGCCTCACGGCGGCCACCACTGGATACGCTTTGAGTCCAGTAATTGCCTGGACGATCTTGGCATTGTCAGTTGCCTTGTCGACGTCCTTTTTCTCACCGGAGTATGAGGCTTCGACCGTGATGTAGTAAGCGGGTGTTGCGTCCTCAACGGTATCATCAGCAATAGCTGCTACCAAGTCGGGTCTCACGAATTTATCTAATGGGTTAGACCCTTTCAGGTCCAGGGTGGGAAGTGTGTCTCCGTGATTGCGAAT
>JAGGDZ010000144.1 GCA_024648655.1 Chloroflexota bacterium
GAGACTGCGATTTCCTGCCGGGAGTGTTACAGGGTGAAGTTGCTCAAACCGAAGCTGGAAACCTTCCCATCGTCTGTAGCAGTGGCGCCGCAGCCGACGGGACCGAGCTTATGCTGATGGTGCGACCACAGGACATGCTAGTGAAGCCGAGCGCAACAGGAGACTGCATCGTAGTTGCGATGGAGTACCGTGGTGGTGAAACTATACTGACTGTGCGAATGCCATCAGGTGGGACGCTGCGCTGCCGACAAGTCGGCTTTTCTGACCTCACGAGGGGCACACATGTAACACTCACGCCCCGCGATTCAACGCCCTTCCTTGCCTTCATCGACTCTTAATCTCAACTTACCCGCCTCTGTGTGCGACCGCAACCTCCACACAGAATGGTCAAGCCAACTTCACGAATCCTTGAAGGTAAGTTAATCGCAAGAGTCCTGCTGCAATTCTTCAATCGTAATTCTTGTGAAACATGCCCCTGAAAAGGCAGGGAGCAAGGATCCAGCCACTCCTAATCCCCTTTCCTACCTAGGCAGGAATCCAGAAGCCGCAGGTGTTAGCGCCGAGATTAAAATGATCCATTAACTTGTCGTTGTGCAGCGATAATGTACGGCTAAGTGTTCAATGATTCCGTCCGTTCGTGTAGTTCGCCACAATAACAGATTGTCGTACTCGAGGAGTCACAATAGCACCCACCATCCACGGACTCTCCGCCACCAGGTATTTCTTGACGGTGTTCCTGCTTATGCCCAAGTTCTTTGCGATTGCGCGGTTGGATGTGCTTTGCAGCTTGGCTCGATGGATAGCCTTCCACCAAGCACTCTGCCGCTTGTTGGGCTTCCTGCACAGTAGTTGACTGGGGAGTGTTCAGTTACATCGGGTAGGATGGTCGAACGCGACGGATGTGAGGCGCGTTCGTGATGGTGGAGATACGGAGCGGCGAGAAGCGACTTGCGGTACATCCCAGACCACATCTATCACCTGCACTTTTTCAATTTCCACAACTTCTGACATTAACTCCCGATGTGAGGCGCGCATCGGCCTACACAGTTCCACTTTATGTCATAAGTAAGACGAATTGGTATAACGTAAGTCTATGCCTCGAATATGCAGGTCGCCATTAGTAGAACCGCTATGCTCTTGGCGTCTTGGATTTCGCCTAGGCGTATGAGCTGGGGTATGCGCGACAGCGGGATTTTTTCGACCTGTATGTCTTCGTCGTCGTCTGCCTGAAGTCTGCGAGGAACGAGGTCTTTGGCAAGGTAGGCGTACATAAACTCGGTGCAGAAGCCGGGAGAAGACCAGAAACCACCGAGGATTCGGAGGTTGCGAGATGCGAAACCTATCTCCTCCGATAGTTCGCGCTGGGCGCAGTCGTCGGGGTCTTCGCCTTCTTCTACAATGCCTGCCGGGCATTCAAGCAGCATCTGCTTGGCGGCGTAGCGGTACTGGCGCACAAGGTGGACGTCGCCTTTGTCGTCGATGGGGCAGATTACGACTGCGTTGGCGTGGTCAACGACTTCGCGTACGGACGTGTTCCCGTTGCGCATAAGGATGTCGTCAACGCGGACGTTAATTATTCTGCCGTCGTATATTTCGCGTGAGGCTATCTGCTCTTCTGGCTGCATTTCTTGATCGGCCTTTCTGATATGTCTTGCCCTTCGACAGGCTCAGGGCGAACGGAATCCGGGCTAACAGGATGTACAAGATAGATAAAATTTCTTCACCTCTATTCTAACCCCTACCTTCGCAGCGGACAGGTTCTTCCTCGTCAAGAAGAAAGGGGTTTTCAGATCAAGTAGTGTCCGAAGGGTTGTAGGTGGGGGTGTCCATTCCGAGGGTTCGGCGTGTGAGCGCGGCGTAGAACGCGGTGGGCGCGTGGCGGCGGAGGAAGCGGGTAACATATTGGCTTCGGCGTATGGACACGCGGTCGTCGCCGCGGAGGAGAGTGTCCCTGAAGCCGTCAACGCTGAGCAAGGCTTCGTGCTTATCGCTTGCCTGAAGTTCAAGCTCGGTGTAGTCGGGGAGAATGAGGCCGCTGCGAAGGCCGGTGTGGGCGGCTACCGGCTGGATGAGCATCGCCTTAGTCTCCGGGTACATGATAGGGCCGCCTGCGGACAGCGCGTAGCCTGTGCTTCCGGTGGCGGTGGAGACGATTACGGCATCTGCACGGTAGTTCGTCAGAATGACGCCGTCTATAGTAGCTACGATGTCGAGCAATCTTGCGGAGCCACCTCTGCCGACTACGACATCGTTGAGCGCGTGAAGTGTGAGGTATGGCTCTTGCTCATCCTCCCGCGCTACGCTGACTTCCAGCATCATGCGCTCTTCTACGCGGGCGCTGCCGTTGAGGTAGGCGGGAAGCTCTTCTATGACTTCGTGAACCTGCAATTCCGCCATGAAGCCGACTCTGCCCATGTTTATGCCGACGAGAGGGACGCCGAATTCGGCGATTGAGCGTACTACGCGCAGGATCGTGCCGTCGCCTCCGGCAATGACGATGAAGCGCGTGTCATTAAGGGCGGGGCGCATGTCGTCGAGGTTTTCGGCTGCGCTCAACCAGCAGTCTTCGCCGAGGTCAGTTGAGCGTATGACGGCTTCGGTCATTTGGAGGGCTGTTGGGTGCTGCGCGTTATACACGAAGCCGATGTGAGAGGGTGTCATTTGATTTGCGGCTTACGCTTGCGGTTGTTTCGTTAGTTGATGCGCGCTTTTCAATGCGGTGGCGCACGCCGGCGGATATGTTTCATCTTGCATGAGTAGAGCCGCTCGATATGGTTGCCAATTATGGGTTCTATTCATAATGAAACGCGGCTCATTGCGGTACTTCTGAAAGGCGAACAGTCCTCAGAGTCCCGCGGTCAGTATATCAGAGGGCGTGTGCCGCAACCACAGGAATCACGACAGGAGAACGCCTGCGGCGGCGCGGGCGAAGTTGAGGAGTGGTGTGGGATATATGCCGAATATGAGGGTTCCGATGAAGCCTATTGCGACCGCGAACTGCATCGGCAGGGCGAAGGATACCGGTTCTTCCGAAGTCGGGTCGGAGAGGAACATCGCCTTGACAACGCGGAGGTAGTAGTACGCTGAGATGACGCTGTTGACTACACCGATGACAACGAGCCATTCGAGGTTTGCCTCGACAGCTGCGCCGAAGAGATAGATTTTCGCCCAGAAGCCTACGGCAGGCGGAATGCCCGTTAGTGAAATCATGGATAGAGTGAGTACGGCGGCGAGGATGGGAGCGCGGCGCGCCATTCCCGCGTAGTCGTCGATTTGGTCGCTGTTGATGCGGTTGGATATAGCGATAATTGCGGAGAAGGCTGCAAGATTGGTTGCTGCGAATCCGCCGAGGTAGAAGAGCACGCCTGCCGGGCCTATGCTGCTTTCGGCCCCGGGTGTGCGGGCTGCGACGGCCGCTAGTCCGACCAGGATGTAGCCGGCGTGGGCAACGGTGCTATAGCCCATCATGCGCTTGATGTTATTCTGGCGGATGGCTACAAGGTTGCCGATTGACATTGACAGGGCGCTCAAAATGGCGAATGTCGCGCTCCAGTCGAGGCTAAGGGTGTCGGCGGGGAATGCGATGTAGAAGACTCGGAGGATGACTGCGAAGCCTGCCGCCTTGCTTGCGACGGATAGGAACTGCGTAACCGGAGTGGGCGAACCCTCGTACACGTCAGGCGCCCACATCTGGAATGGGACGCTGGCAACCTTGAAGCCGAAGCCGGCAATCATTAGGACGATGCCGAAAAGCAAGGCGTTGCTGCCGAAGGGAGTACCACCGATGAGGTCGATGCTGCCAATCTGCTGGGCAATTTGGGGCAAGGAGGTGGTGCCGGTGAAGCCGTACACGATGACCATGCCGTAGAGCAGGATGGCGGAGCTGATGGCGCTGAGGATGAGGAACTTCATGCCGGACTCGGTCGAGCGTGTGTCACGCATAAATGCTGCCAGCGCCGCAATCGGCAGGGCGGTGAGTTCAAGTGAAATGTAGATGGTGATTAGCTCGGTTGTAGATGCCAGGAGCATCATACCGGTAGTGGCGAATAGCAACAGGGCGTAGTATTCGGCTTGAAAGCGAGCGAACTTCTGCACATAGTCGGTGGATGAGAGGATAACCACGCCCGCCGCCGCGATGAGCAGGAACTTGAAGAAAAGGCTGAACTTGTCAACGACGAGGGTGTTGAACATGCCGTGCATCTGCATCGACTCGGCGGACGAGAGGTCGAACCAGAGCATCAGGCTGAAAATCAGAGGAACGGCGAGTCCGAGTACTGCCAGAATTGGCAGCACCGTCTTGTTTCTGACGACCAGGTCCACTAGCACCAAGACGGCTGCGAGTGCGGCGAGACTTATCTCGGGTGCTAACAAGTATAGGTCATGAACTGACATCCGGCTCTCCGCTGTCTATGTATTCTGTTCCACCCCGCCCCGGAATTAACAGGAGCTATAGGACGGATAGGATTGGGTTTGTCAGGTTTAGCGTAGGCGCGCTTGCGCCACTTGCTCTAGCGATTGGGCTATTGGTTCGACACCGCTTGCGAATACGTCTGAGATTATGGATGGGTAGATGCCCACGACTACTATGGCAATTACCAGAAGGGCGATGGGCACGTACTGAATGCCTGAGACGTCGGTGATGTCGGTGAAGCGTTCCTTGATTGGTCCGAACATTACGCGCTGGATTGTCCAGAGGATGTATCCGGCGGCGAGCACGACACCGAATGCGGCAATGGCAGTTGGTATCGCCATTGGCTTGAACGCGCCGAGGAAGATGAGAAGCTCAGCGACGAATCCGCTGGTGCCTGGCAAGCCTAGAGAGGCTAATCCGGCGACGAGAAGCGCAACGGCGGCGAAAGGCATACGTTTTGCCAGCCCACCGAGGTCCGGGATGTAGCGGGTGTGTGCCTTGTCGTACACCATTCCCACCAGCAGGAAGAGCAGGCCGGTAATTGTGCCGTGCGTGAACATCTGCATTGCTGCGCCCGTCAGTCCGAGAGACGAGACCACGCCATCGACGCCTGCCACGGACGCTAAGCCTATCATCACGAATCCCATGTGGCTGATGCTGCTGAAGGCGATGAGGCGCTTGAGATCTGTCTGGCGCATGACGACAATCGCGCCGTAGATGACGTTTATCACGCCCGCCGCTGCCAGAAGCCAAGCGGCATCCTGCGCGACGTCCGGGAACATGCTGACGGATACGCGGAACATACCATAGCCGCCCATCTTCAGCAGGACACCCGCTAGTATGACGCTGCCCGCGGTGGGCGCGTCCGTATGGGCGTCGGGCAGCCAAGTGTGCAAGGGCCAAAGCGGGAGCTTCACGGCAAAGCCAACGAAAAGCAGCGCGAACACGACGACTTTAGGCAGCAGCAGGCTCGTCGCCTGTATGCCATCGGGGAGCTTGGTCATGTCGAATGTGCCGGTGGAGAAGAACAGCACGAGAATGCCGACGAGCATAAATGCGCTACCGAGTATGGTGAATATCAAGAACTTCATCGCCGAGTATTCACGCTTGCTCTTGGGATCGCTGCCCCAGATGGCGATGAGGAAGAACATCGGAATCAACTCAAGCTCCCAGAAGAGGAAGAAGAGCAGGAAGTCGAGTGAGGTGAAGACGCCCATGACTCCTGTCTGGAGGGCGAGCAGCCAGATGAAATACTCGCGGACGCGGAGCTTTATGTGCCACGAAGCCAGGACAGCGACTAAGCCGAGCAAGCCCGTGAGCAGGACGAGTGGAGCGCTAAGGCCGTCGATGCCGAGCAGATACTGGACTGCGAAACCGTCATCGCCGAGGCCGGGAATCCAGTTGGAGAAGCGGTCAATGAGCTGAATGCCGCCGGCGCTAATATCGTAGGCCGCGAAGGCTATTATGGCGAGAATGAAGTCAACGACGGCGATTGCCGCCGCGAAGATGCGCGCGTGGGCGTAGTTTCTGAGCACGAGAGCGATGACGATTGCCCCTGCCAGAGGCAGGAACACTATCGCGGTTAGCAAGCCTGTGAACTCCAAACTTTACCTCTTAATACAAGAACAAGAAGATGCCGAA
>JAGGDZ010000296.1 GCA_024648655.1 Chloroflexota bacterium
GAGTGCGCACTTGGTCATGGAGAGATGTCCCATCGAAAATTTATGGACGGTCTTGATCATCACAGATTTTCGACAGCTGACAGTCCCACTGGGAGGCCTGGTGACTTTCGTATCGGCGATGTCGCAATTCACGTGACTATTGCTCCAACCGAGGCGGTAATAGCGAAATGTGAGCGAAATATAGAGGAAGGCCTGCGGCCAGTCTTGGTGACGATCAGACGCCAGCATATCGTAGCTTCAACCCTTGCCGAGAATCTAGGTCTTACAAACCGAATCGACGTCTTCGATATCGAACAGTTCATTTCACTCAACATCTACGAGAAGGGACGATTTAGCTCTGAAGGAAGGAAGCATGCGATATCTGAACTAGTAGAACGATACAACGAGATCATTGATACAGTCGAGACAGATCCGAGCCTAAAGATTAGCCCAATCTAACCTAATCTCTTGTCGTTTCGGCAACTGAGAATGTCGTGTTGAAGACCCAAGTTATTCCCAATATATCGTTATCATAGGTATGTACTTATCTCTAGTTTGATGTGAATAAACCGTAAACTTAAGATGGTATTCTTGCAAGAATATACGTTGGTTTATTCCCGACGAATCTGCCAAAATTCACACAGCGATTCGCCAGAAAGCGGGCCTGTCAGGCGTACTTTTCGCGGCTTCGATGGCCCCATGGCTTAGTCTGGCATCGGTGTGGCATCAAGTGAAAATGGCCAACAGCGCGCGGCACAATGTTCTGGGCTGCCTGCAAGAGACAGACGTCACCGACGGCGTGCACAGTGCTGCACAAGTCCAGGGTCCCTCTGAGCAGCTGGTATCTGGCAATGTAGCTGGCTTGCACACCGAAGACGGGCCTGAGCGCTGCCAGGTTGCAGCGCACCTTGGGGCTTGGCAGTAATAGCACGGCCTGGCTGCTGCTGCAGAAGCTGCTTTGTCCATGGTGCGAGTGGGACGGAAACGCCTTGATGGCATGGTGGAAATCGTCGAGGTGCGTATTCCAGTGAGTTGAATTGCCGAATCCTCCGGAAAGGAATCACCCTCGCTGAGGAACTCCAGCTCGGGGAGGTCGACGAAGACGATCTCTATGCCGCCATGGACTGGCCCATCAACGCCAGCCAGCCATCGAGCGCCGCTTGGCCAAGCACGATCTTGGCAGCGATGCCCAAGCGCTCTGCGACGGCTCCAGCAGCTGCTACGAAGGCCACGGCTGCCCCCTGATGCGCTTCGGCTGCTGCCG
>JAGGDZ010000354.1 GCA_024648655.1 Chloroflexota bacterium
TGCGCGGTCCCCGCAACCGCCAGTACGATCGCAGGTAGCCACAGGTGATTCAGCAAGTCAATAATCTTGGCGAGATTATATGGCGAATCTGCATATTCTGGTGAGAACAGCCCCCCGATGTTTGCACCCAAGAACACGAATCCCAAGTACATTAAGACTAGGGCCAGCAGAAAATTGGGCACAGCTAGCCCTATGAATCCGACAAACGTGAATGCGTAGTCCCCCACCGAGTACTGCTTCACGGCGGAGTAGATCCCGATAGGGATCGCTAATATCCAGGTGAATACTATAGATGCAAAGGCCAGGGCGGCGGTGAGCCAGAGCCGGTCACCTATGACATCTTTCACCGGACGGTTGTAGCCCATCGATATGCCGAAGTTGCCCTTGGCGACCTGACTCATCCACTTGAAGTACTGGACTATGAACGGGCTACCCAGTCCGTACTGCTCGCGCAGGTTGGCAGCTTCGTCGTCTGTGACCTGTGTTCCTGTCGACATGAGCTGGGCCACGTACGAGGTCACGTAGTCTCCCGGAGGAAGTTGGATGATCCCGAACGATATGACCGATATCGCCCATGACGTAAGGATGGCTAGCAGGAGCCGCCTAACGGCGAATGCAACCAAAGGTTATTGGCCCTTTCAGTCTGAACAGTTGATAGATACCGCCGCCCACACGATACGGCAGAGGCGGCGGCATCATCACTTAAGCCGATTTAGACTCTACTCGTAGGACAGAGCTTGTGCCTCACGGTTCTCTGCAGACTTCCAGTAGATGGTCTGGAGACGGGAGATGCCGGGGGTCTTGGTGTCTGGGCTGTTGAATTGGCGCTCAGGCACGTTGCCGAGGTCTACCTTGGCAACCCTAACGCCCAATGAGGCGGGCGACTGGCCCACGAGACCCACTGACCACGCCTGGTCGAGCACAATCCGCCAAATCTGCTTGCCGATCTCGATCCGCTCCTCTTCAGGAACGCCGAACGCCTTCTTGTAGAGCGTCATTACTTCCTTCAACTCTGCATGCGGCTCCTGGCCCTTTTCGCC
>JAGGDZ010000242.1 GCA_024648655.1 Chloroflexota bacterium
CCGTTCGCCGGAAAACACCATAGCAAGCGCAATCACCACAATGGCGTATGACGAAACTATAGGGCTGACTACGGCAACCGGCCCCTCTCTCAGCGCGCGGTAGAACACGATGTAAACCAGCACTCCCAGAACGGAAATGCCCGCCAGCGCCGTCCAGTGGAGCCATGTGAGTATGCCCGGCTCAAAGACAATGAAGAAATATCCCGCCAGCGCAACGGAGGATGATAGATGAACACCCGTCGCAGTGCGAAGCACGCCCAGCCGCTTGGACGCCGCAGCCGCGATAAAGTCGGCTACTCCCCACCCGATCGCGGCGGCGACCCCAAAGAGTACGCTGAGCGCGACAGTGTTCATTTCTCACCGCGCAAGGAAAATCCATCACGCCCAGTCAACAGAACGGCCGGCATTGCCAAAACGGTAGCTACACCGACTTGGCAAGCCTGGCGCGAATGTCCTTCAGCCTGTCGAGGTTGGGTTTGTCCGGTCCTTTCCTGTCCTCGCCCGGCACTTCCAGCAGGAACGGCACATCCGCAAACGCAACATGCCCCATTATCGTCTCGAAGCCATCGATCCCGATATATCCCTCGCCAATGTTCTCGTGCCGGTCCACCCCGGAGCCGAACTCCACCTTGGCATCGTTCGCATGTACCACCACCAGCCTGTCCAGCCCAATCTCCGCATCAAATTCAGTCATCGCCTTCTCAATGCCCTCCGGGTCCGCGATATTGTAGCCTGCGGCGAAGGCATGCTCTGTGTCAAGACAGATGGTCAGACGCGGCGAATCGACAGCCTTGATCATCCGCCCCAGCTCGGTGAATGAAGCGCCAATCTGCGCGCCCATACCCGCGCAGTTCTCGATTATCAGTTGCACTTCGTCGTCTGTGCCGTCCAGCACCTGCACGAGCGCATTCGTAGCCTGATCGAACACCGCATCAAAGCCCGCCCCTTTGTGACTGCCGGAGTGGAATATGACGCCCCTGGCGCCCAGTTGAGCCGCAGCGTTCATATGGTTTATCAGCGAGTCTATCGACTTCTCCACAAGGTCCGGCTTACCCCCTATATTGACTAGGTACGACCCATGCAGAAAGGTGGACCCGATCCCCTCCGATGCGGCTTTCTCCTTGTACGACTCCGCCTTACCATCCGGAATCGGCCTGAACTTCCAGCCACGCGGTGATGAGGCGAAAAGCTGAATCGCCTCAGCGCCAATGTCCACGGCGCGTCCAACTGCCTTATCGACGCCGCCAGCCGCCGAAACATGCGCTCCCAATTCCATTCTGAACCTCCCACCATAGGTATTTTTTTCTTGTCTTTCATCTCTTCGGGATGCAGTCTGCCGTCAACTCAGCCAAACCGTTTTAGGATTAACCTTGGCAACCATAATCAACCCGGACCATCAAATTTTATCATCTGAGTAATTCTCAAGACAGAGGACACAGAATCTGTTATTCTGCAATTGCTTGTCCTAGCATATTCTTACTTTCGGATAGGACATGAGTTGAAGGCTCGATTTTCCAAGGGAGTGTACACTGTGCCTGTCAATACCGTAGCTATCCTCAGTCCCGGCGACATGGGTTCAGGCGTGGGCTACGCGCTTGGACAAAACCACATTGACGTGATTACTTGTCTGCGAGGACGAAGCAGCCGCACTCGAGAGCTTGCCGCCAAGGGCCACTTCCGCGACATACCCACTTTAGGACTGCTCGTCGAGCAAGCAGACCTCATTCTGTCCATCCTCGTTCCCGATCAGGCAGTCTCCGTAGCTGAACAGGTTGCGGCAGCGATGCGCCTGACCGGCAAGCATGCCGTGTACGCCGATTGCAACGCCGTTTCACCCCAAACAACGCTCCGCATGGAAACCATTATCACCGAGGCGGGCGGCCAGTATGTTGACGGAGGCATCATCGGCGGCTCACCCACACGCGGCACGCCGCCTCGCTTCTATGTATCCGGCGAGCATGCCCATGTCGTTGCCAAACTGGACGGCAAGGGCATCACAGTTAAGCCCATCGGAGATGACATCGGCAGAGCTTCGGGCATCAAGATGTGCTACGCTGCACTCACCAAGGGCACTTCCACCCTTCAGACTGCGCTGCTCTCCGCTGCCGAGGCGATGAACCTGACCGATGAGCTTGTCTCAGAGTTCGAGTTCAGTCAACCCGCCGCCCTCAAGCAGATGAACGGCGGTATTTCCCGCCTTCCGCCCAACGCGCACCGTTGGATCGGCGAAATGGAAGAGATCGCTTCCACCTTCGAACACTTGGGTGTTACGCCGTACTTCCACAAGGGCGCCGCAGAAATGTACCGCCTGCTCAGCAGGACGCCCTACGCCGAGGAATCGCCTGAAAGCGCGAACAAGGACCGCCCCACGGCCGACACGATACGCGCAGTCGTTGATCTGCTGCGGCCGCATATCTCTGCCGACGAGCAGGCGGCAGATTAACTCGGAGCGACCCGAAGCATCGCTAACCATCTGAGCGTTGGAAGGCTTGGAAGGCAATGATGAAGGCACTTGTCCTGAAATCGGGAGGCGAAAAGCCACAACTGAAACTATGCGATATTGCCGTTCCAACGCCCGGCGAAAACGATGTCCTTGTGCGGGTAGCCGCCTGCGGCATCTGCTACCATGATGTCGCGGTGGTCGAAGGCACTCTGCGCCGCGGCGTCAAGCGTGATGTCATCTTGGGGCATGAAGTCTCAGGGGTCGTATTCGCGGTCGGCGACGGGGTTGCATCCATAAAGCCCGGCGATAGAGTCGTCGTCGCCCTTACCGCATTCTGTGGAGAATGCGCCCGCTGTGCGGCAGGCTATGAATACCGCTGCCTCTACGGACGCGGATTCGGCCACGCCCTCGACGGCGGCTTCGCGCAATATATGAACGCCCCCCAGTCCTCCGTCTTGCCCATCCCCGATTCCATCGACCTTGTGCAAGCATCCCTTCTCGCCTGCCCAATCGGAGTGGCAATCAGCGCTATCGAGGACGCCGCGCGGCTCCGCAACGGCGAAACGGCTCTCATTGTCGGCGCAGGCGGAGGACTCGGCGCTCACCTTGCCCAGATAGCGGCATCATTGGGCGCCCACGCCCTCGCCGTTACCACCTCACCCGACAAACTGAGCGATCTGGGAGCCTTGCCGGGAGTAGAGACCATCCTAGCGGACAGCGAGCTTGACTTCTCTGAGATTGTCCTTGCTCTAACGGAAGATCGCGGCGCGGACGTGGTATTGAATCCCGTAGGCTCCGCACTATTCGGTTCGTGCGTCGCAAGCATGGCGCAGTTCGGCAGAATGGTCGTGCTTGGAGAGATTGCTGGAGGCACGGCGCGCTTCAACCTGGCGGAACTGCTTTTTCGCGATGCAACCGTAACAGGCTCAACCGGCGCGTCCCCACACCATATCCGCAAAGCGATAGACCTTGTCGCAAGCGGAGCAGTCAAACCCATACTGTCTCAACAGTTCGCATTCGACGAAGCGCAGGAAGCCATTGACCGAATGCGCGCCGGAGCCACCTTTGGTCGTGTCGCGCTAGTCCCGCCGTCCGATTAAGCCGCTGCCGACCTGCGGAACGGCAGCATCCTGCCCAAGTCTCCGCTTTCCCACGCCACCAGTACCTGGCTCGCCACCGCAATCGAACTGTAAGTACCGGCAATCACTCCAATCACTAGCACTAGCAAGAATGTGCGTATCGTCGCACCGCCGAACAGCAACAGCGACAGAAGCACTATCAGCACAGTCAGGCTGGTATTCAGTGACCGACCAATCGTCTCCGAAATGCTCACATTCACGTTCTGAGCGAACCCGCGATTGCCGTAGTTCAGCACATTTTCGCGCAGCCTGTCGAATACAACAATCGTGTCGTTAACGCTGTACCCGATGACAGTCAACACCGCCACCAGGAACATCGTATTCACTTCCAGTCCTAGCAGATTGCCTAGAATCGCGAATATCCCTAACACGATTACAAGGTCATGCACCAGCGCCACGATGGCGGCAATACCATATCGGAATGGGCGCGGTACGCTGCGGAACGCCCACCACAAGTAGATGAATATACCAACCGAAGCCGCGACTACCGCGTATATGCCGTTCAATATCGTGTCGCGCGCCACCACCGGAGAGACGAAGTCCGAAGAAACATCCACTCCGTCAGGCGACAGTGATGCTTCAAGCGTGCCCACCAGGGCGTCCTTGTCTTGGTCAGAAAGTTGCCGTGTGCGAATGAAATATGTGTTGTCCCCGAAGCTCTGCACCGTGGCGTCCACCTGACCTATGCGAGTCAGCTCCGTTCGCACGTCCTCCTGTGTAACCGACTCCGAGAATTTGACGGTCATCGTGGAGCCTCCCGTGAAATCGATGCCCATGCGCAATCCCGGATTTATGATGAGAAACGCCACACCCGGCAATATGACCAAAAACGAAAACAGGAAGAACCAGTTTCTCTTGCCTACGAAATCCAATTTCTAGCTCCTGACGGACAACACCTGATGAAATCCAATTGAGTTGAGTTGTGTAATCGGCAGATTGCGTATGCGCTGCCTAGCCCCTCTGCACGGCGGCAGATGCCGACTGCTGCTGTGGAAGCTCAGATGCCCCGGTCGGCACGAACGCGCCCAGCAGTCTCGAAAGCCTCGTAGTAGCAATTACGCGCAGTATCGTCCTACTGACCACAATTGCCGAGAACATACTGAGCATCACGCCGATAGCCAATGTAGCTGCGAAGCCCTGCACTATCGTCGTTCCCAGCTGATTCGAGAAGTAGTACAGAATCGCGCACGTTATAAGCGTGGATACATTGCTGTCTCTGATTGCGGGCCAGGCCCTGTTGAACCCGATGTTGATTGCGCTGATGAGCGTGCGTCCGTTCCGCAGCTCGTCTTTCATACGCTCGAATATCAGCACATTCGCGTCCACCGCCATACCCACCGACAGTATGGTCGCCGCGACGCCCGAAAGCGTCAGCGTAACCGGCATAACCTTGAACACGGCAAGTACCAGCAGCGTGTATATCAGCAGTGCGAGCGAGGCGACAAGCCCCGGTACGCGGTAGTATAGCGTCATGAACAGAAAGACCAGCGCAAGCCCTACGACACCCGCGACTACGCTCTTTGCAAGCGAGTCCGAGCCGAGAATCGCGTCCACGCTTCGTTCCTGTATCAGTGTTATGGGAAACGGCAGGCGCCCACCCTCGAGTAGCAGGGATATATCCTGTGCTCGCTCCAGGGTGAACCCACCCTCGATGATTGCAGTTCCCGTCGTAATCGGCTGGCGCACCACCGGAGCTATCAGCTCATCTTCATCCAGGAATATCGCTATCGAATCCGAAGTGCTACCCGCAATCTCTGTCGTCTTCTCGCCGAAGAGCCGTGTTCCCAGCGAATCGAACTCCAAGTTGATGATGGGTTGATCGCTTGTCGCGTGCAGGCTCGCATAAGCCCTCGAAAGATTGTCTCCGCCTAGCCCAAAATCCTCGTCGATTCGTCCAGGCTGCTCGATGAATATAATAGTCGCGCCATCCCCCACCAAGCCCTGCGCCGTCGCTAGGTCGTGAGGATCCACCGCCGCGGGAGTCTCGCCCGGCTGCATAGGCGCCTCCGGCTGCGGATGCGGATAAGGCAGAACGTACCTGTTCGTTCCTTCCAGCTTGCTGATTGCCGGCGGCGCGAGCACTCCATCTAACGACTCATTGCCGTTTATCGTAACTTTCAGGCTCGGCAGGTAACCCGCCTGCAACTGGTTTTGGAAGGTAAATGCATTCGCTGTTGCAGCTATAACGGCAAACTCGTTCGACAGTCTCGCAAGCACCTGGTCGAACCTTGCCGCTCCTTCAGGTGTCATCTCCACGATTATGACAGGAATCTGCTCGGCTTCAGGTTCGGCTTCCTCGGAAGACTCCTCGGTCTCCGCTTCACTTTCCGGCAGCAATTCGTCAGGTATAGGCTCCACACTAACGCTCACCACATCCGCATCCGTAACTACGCCTTCAGTGGCTAGGTTACGCGGAGTGCCAAGTTGCCGGTGCTTGAATTCGAGCCGAGCGGTCTCACCAATGAGAGTCTTCGCTCTCTCAGGATCATCCACGCCCGGCAGCTGAATCAGTAGCCGATCCTCGCCTAGAATCTGTACGATAGGCTCGCCAAGACCAGACGAGTTCACCCGCCTCTCGATAATGAGCTTCAGGCTCTCCATGTCTTCGGCAGTCGGAGGTTGTGGCTCGCCACCGTCTTCCGAGATTGGCTCGGCTTCATATACCAGGTGGCTGCCGCCCTGCAAGTCCAGCCCTAGGCTAAGGCCTAACAGCGTGGTGTCGTCACCCCGCGTAAAGGTTCCAATCTCTACTCTTTGAAAGCCGAGAAACAGCCCTGATGCCACTACTAGCACCAGAACCACAATCAACGCTCTTGCGTTCCTACGCACCGTCACCTCCACGCTCGATGCCGGCCCTCACCAGCTCCAGCGCCTGCTCTCTTGTCCGAACATCACCGCTCGCCTGCGCCTCCCGCACCTCTTCAAGCAATTTGCCAATCAATGGTCCCGGCGCAAGCGCGAACCCGTCTATTATATCGTATCCATCCACCAATTTAGGAAGAGATTTCACCGAATCCCTATCTTTGTCCCTATCTTTGTCCCCTTCAGGCCGCCCTTCCTCCAGGATATACCGTACCAGATCGCAGTGTGCGGCCCAGTCTTCGCGTTCCAGCATAGGTCCGCGCGCTGCCAGATAGTCCGCGGTGTTCAAGTACAGCGTGTCAAGAGCGACATCGCCCACATCGCGGTAATATCTGTACAACGCTCTCCTCGTCGGCATATCACCATTCTGAGCCATCTGCCTCGGACGAAGGTGCTGGTGAACCATTCGCGCAACATGCTCTACACCCCGCTTGCCAAATCGCAACCTCGTTAGAATCTCTCGCGCAACATCTGCACCCTCAGTGTGGTGCCCGAAGAAGCGAATTCGCCCCGAAGCCTCAATCGTTTTGGTCGCGGGCTTGGCTACATCGTGCAGAAGAGCCGCCAGCTTCAGGAAAGTCAGCCTGTCAAACCCGTCGCTCACTTTTCCGCCGAAGTATTCGCGCATCCCGTCGAAGTGCGGCATAATGTCAAAGGGATACTCTTCACAATCGGAATCGTCGAACATCGCGTCAACCCATCCCACTGCCTCCACTAGATGGTCGAAGACATCCCAGTAATGCTCTTTCGGCTGGGCAACTCCCTTAGCCCCAGCCAGTTCGGGCACAACGCAGCACAGCAACTCCAAATCGTCCAGCAGCCTCACTCCATCTCGCGCATTGCTTGCGCCAAGCAGCCGCATTAGCTCGTCCCGCACCCTCTCCTGTGAAACGCTAGATACAAGTGGCGAGCGCCCCCTTATAGCAGACGCCGTCTCAGGGGCAAGCAAGAAGCCGAACTGCGCTGCCATTCTCGCCCCGCGCATCAGCCGAACGGGATCTTCTTCCAGCGCATCGCACGACACCATCCGCACAACACCGTCCTCTAAGTCGCGCATTCCTCCGAAAGGGTCCAACATCTCACTACGGAAGTCATCATCAAGCGCGGCGCTCATAGGCACTGCCATAGCGTTTATAGTGAAGTCTCGCCGTCGTAGATCCCGTTCTATATCGTCCTCGAAAGTTACGACGTCGATAAAGCGAAGCCTGCCTTCCTCAGGAATCGCAACACGCGCCACCTGCCAGTCTTCGTGCAGCCGCGCGCAGTCTCCGCCGAGAGCCTCCGCAATCTCCGCCGCGACTGAATAGGCATCTGCATTCACTGCAACATCGATATCTTCTGCCTCGCAGCCTATTAGGGCGTCACGAATCGCTCCTCCCACAAGATAGGCTTCGACGTCTGCGGCGGCAAAGAATTCGACGAGTCTCCACACCACCGGCGGCAGGCGCATGGCGTAAGACAAGGCAGTATAAGGGGAAGTTACGGATGCTTCGTTCATGAGTTCTTTTGAAAGGATTACCGCGGCGAAGGAAGGAGGTGTTGGCATAAGGACAGGCGGCACCCTTACTCAGGATTACTTGAGCTTCGTCGTAGCCGGCGTGTTGCGTGAGTCCTCTTCAGGCAGCCACAATCCGCTTTCTGAATTGTGAGACATATGAGGCGTGCCGTCAGAATGGCCGTTATGATTGTCCTCACCATCCTCCGAGTCCTCTGCATTTTCGCCTTCAGGCTCAACCTTCACGAGCTTCTCGTGAGCCTCCATGTGGTCGGTATAAAGGATGCCGTTAAGGTGGTCAACTTCATGCTCCAGCGCCTGAGAAAGCACATCTTCGGCCTTCAGCTTCACCACATTAGAGGTATGATCCATAGCTCGGAACCTGATCCAGACCGAGCGTGTAACTATGCCCTTATATCCCGCAATGCTCAGGCAGCCTTCCTCAACACGTCGCTCGCCCTCTCTGATAATAATCTCAGGGTTGACATATATGCGTGCCTCTTCCTCGTCCGGCAGCTGAATCACTATCACGCGCCACAATTCACCGACCTGATTCGCGGCGAGACCAACGCCATTGGCATCCCGCATCGTGTCAACCATATCGTATGCGAGACGCAACACATCGTCATTCAAGGCGCGCACCTTCCGTGCCTTCTGTCTCAACACAGGGTGAGGAATTTGCAATATCTCCCTGATAGCCAATTAAGTGCCTCGCACGCTTGCCATTGCGCTACAATTGAGTGACAAGGCGCGCGAATGTATGCAGCCTTGCACAGGTTCAACACCTAATTATTATAGTCTCACCGCCCTTTTTGTGTAAAGTTTCGATCTCTGAGATAGCATTTCCCTTGTGGTGTGGTGGACGTCTTCCTTCGTCACTACTGCCGTCACTACTGCGGAGACAGCGGATAGAAGTGAAATGAACTATGCTTACCCCCTATTACTAAGGAATACACCCACCCGATTAGCGCAAGGGGCACACAAGGAGTACAAATGAAGATTCTCATAGCAGGCTCGTCCGGTCTCATTGGCAGTGCGCTCGTCGGACGCCTCAAACAAGAACGCCACGAAGTCTCCAGACTCGTTCGACATGCCCCTGTCTCCGTCGACGAGGTCCATTGGGATCCGGCTGCGCGCACTATAGACACGGCGCGCCTGGAAGGAATCGAAGCCGTCATCCATCTCGGCGGCGCGAGCATCGCCGGCAAGCGCTGGAACAATGCATACAAACGAGAGATTCGCGATAGCCGAGTCAACAGCACGCGCCTGCTGAGCGAAGCCCTCGCCCGCATGCCACAGAAGCCCGAAGCATTCCTGTGCGCCTCCGCGCTCGGCTACTATGGCGAAAGAGGCGACGAAGTGCTAACCGAAAATTCGCCCAAGGGGCACGGTTTCCTCTCGGATGTAACCGCCGAATGGGAGGCAGCCACGACACCCGCTTCGGAAGCGGGCATACGTGTCTGCAACATGCGCATCGGAGTGGTACTCAGCGAGACGGGCGAATTGCCGCGCGGTATGTTACTCCCATTCAAGCTGGGACTGGGCGGCAAGCTCGGAAACGGCAGGCAGTACATGAGCTGGATTCACATCGACGACGTGGCGCGCGCATTCATACACGCCCTCGACGCCGCATCCCTAACAGGCTCCATCAACCTATCCGCGCCCAATCCTGTGACCAACGCCGAGTTCACGCGAGCGCTGGCGAGGGTCTTGTCACGCCCCGCGCTCTTCACCGTACCCGGCTTTGCGCTCCGTATCGCAATGGGCGAAATCGCGGAGTTCGCGCTTGGGTCTGCGAGACTATATCCACTGCGTATCACTGAAAGCGGCTTCAAGTTCAAGTGGGATGATGTCGAATCGGCGCTGCGGGATATCTTAGACAAATAAATCCTATTGCTTTATCGCACATCCTGTACATCGATGTCAGTTCTCCACTTACCGTAGTCCCTGCACACCGAATACCAGTCGCTGAGCCGACTGAGCGCTCGCCTCTGCAAATGTCCGCGCGTCCCTGATCATTTCTGCCTGAATCGGAAACTCATCCACGTCCCTAAGTGCCCCAATTCCATATCGCTCCGAGTATGGGGATGGTATCTCGGCGGACAGCTGCTGCCCGGACATCACCGCGAAGTCGAACGCCCACGCCCTTGCCACTGCCTGCAAGTCATAGCCACCGCCCCCAAGCGCAAGCCACTTGGTCGCGCCAATCGACGCAATTTCCTCCACCGCCGCCGCGTGCCCCTGCACAGACAGCGCAAGGTGCGTTATCGGGTCTCTGAAGTGCGAATCTATTCCGAGCTGCGTTACGAGTGCATCGGGACGAAACTTTCGCAGTAGCGGCATCGCAACCTCTCGCAGCACCCACAAGTACACCTCATCCGTCGTGTACGGATAGAGCGGTAGGTTCACCGAGTAACCCCTGCCCTTGCCCGCTCCAATCTCCTGCGTGTGTCCCGTCCCGGGAAACAAGAACGCCCCCGACTCGTGCAGCGAAATCGTCAGCACCGCATCCGTATCGTAGAATGCATGCTGCACGCCGTCCCCATGGTGACAATCAATGTCCACATACGCCACCCGCATGCCCTCTGCCAGCATCCTCTTGATGCCAATCACAGGGTCATTGAAAACGCAAAACCCGTATGCGTATGAAGGCATCGCATGATGCAGTCCGCCCGATATGCTGAACGCCGCGTCCACCTCGTCAGACAGCAGCGCCTCCACGGCACTCATGGTCGCGCCCGTGGACAACGCTGATGCGTCGTAAATGCCCTCATAGGCGGGATTGTCCCCTGGCCCGAAGTTGAATCTCAGTTGGTCAACTGTCGCGTCCCCTTCACCCAGCCGCCGCACGGCATCTATGTACTCCGCTGTGTGATACCACCCAATCTCGTCATCCAGTGCCGTCCTTGGAGATACAACGGACACATTCGGCGCATCGAACGCGCCATAGGCATCCAGCAATTCATAGGTGTACCGCAGCCGAACCGGCTTCATTGGGTGCGTGTCGCTCAGCGTGTGCCGCGACAGCGCATCAGAGTATATGAACGCAGTTCTACGCGCCATTGCTATCCCTCCACCACTTGCGTTGATCCGGCCGCAAGCTCAATCCGCATATCCGCGTCTGCGACGAGGAAGGGCTGCCCTGTCCCTTGAGTTATGCCCGCAAGTTCACTTCGCACCGCATCCTCCCAGGCGGGGTTGATGTGCGACACAATCACGTCCGGCACCCGTCTGTGAATCTCCCTGAACTTAACAAGCTCGTCCATCAGAAAGTCCGGTGTCAGGTGACCGGCAGCCCTTGCGCCCGCCTCATTCTCGTTTCCGAATGTTACCTCGGTCAGCAGAACATCCGGCGCGACATGCTCCCAAGCGGCGCCCAGTCCTCTACCTGTGTCGCC
>JAGGDZ010000297.1 GCA_024648655.1 Chloroflexota bacterium
GTTCTTGTCAACATCCACATTTCTGCGTCGTCCCTTGCCTGGGGAATGCCGATTGCCGAAGCCACTGTGCCGGCCAGGTTCCGGGAGTTTCATTGCTGGGTCACTGTTTGCGGGCATCGCTAACCTCTCAATGTCATTGTGTTGTATCGACTAAGCAGACTGAGCAAGAGGCGTAACTTCCTCGGAGAAGACGGTTCTGTACACTTGTGCCAGTTCGCTGATCGCCTGGGGGTCGGAGCTTGATGTCTCGTTGATGAGGCGTCCGGTTGGCACGACACGACGAATGGACGTCCGTTCCTTGACGATGCACAGAGACGTGTTTATAGCGTTGCATTGCCGCAGGGCGTTGAGGGTGGCATTTATGTCCTTGTTGGAACGATGTGTAGGAGCGCGGTTCAAGACTGCTGAGATGCGGAGGTCGGGATTGAGAGCCTGTGCGTCTTCCGCGTAAGCATTGAGGTCCGGCAAGGTCCAGACATCGAACTCGTTGGGCTGCAATGGCATGACTCCGACGTCTGCTATGCGGAGCACCGTCTCGATCGCTATGATGTCCCCGGCGCCAATGTCTATCACAATGTCATCAAAGCGCCGAGCCATGCCTAATCCTGCCTGTCGGACACTGCGCCCGAATTGCTGCATACATTCTGGCGAGGGAAGGTCAAGCTCCTGGCGCCGTTCCACCCATAGTCGTGAGGTTTCCTGCTTGTCCGCGTCGATGAGGATCGTGTCATTTCCCGAGAGATGCCTCCATCCCGCAAGATGGACGGAGATTGTCGTCTTTCCTGTTCCGCCCTTGATGCCAATCACGGCGACGATCATCAGCAACTCCTTGATTTGGTATCTTCAACAAGTGAATAACTCAATAAATCAATAGTAATACAAGACAGGAAATATGCAAGCAACTTTTTACTTATCTAGTGTAATAAAATTGAACAGATGGAGTAAGAAATTACCGGGGATAATAGCTGCTCACAGAAATCTAGCCTAGTCGGCTCTTTCGTATACCAATCTGATGCTGATCTTAATACACAAGATAGCTCTGAAGCCGACCCGCAGCCGGGAGCGCCTGCTATGGGAACACGGCGCCTACGCCAGGTTCGCCGCTGCCCGCGCTAATGAGGACTTCATTGAGGAACTCGCTAATGGAGAGTGGCGGGACGACAGGGAGCTGCGTCCACGCTGAAACACACGCAAGGTCTAACTCGCGCCATGGGCTGCTCAACTTCAGTCAGAACGCGGCGAAAAAGGCCATTCGCAACGTCGGCAGGGATATATACAGGTGGGGAGAGTGCAGGCGTGCGCTGATA
>JAGGDZ010000084.1 GCA_024648655.1 Chloroflexota bacterium
GGTACTCCAGCACCCAGGAAGCTCAGTCCCGCCTCAACGAGTATCGCCAGCGCGAACACATAAGTCGCCTGCACGGTCAGAGGCGCGACGAGGTTCGGGAAGATGTGCGTAAAGAGGATTCGCAACGGCCTCGCTCCCACCGCGAGCGCTCCCTCCACATACTGCCGCTCCCGCAAGCTCAGCACCGATCCGCGCACGATACGTACCACGCGCGGAGTCTCCACCACCGACAAGGCAAGAACCACATTCTGGAAGCTCGCCCCCAGCAGCGCCACCAGCGCAATCGCCAGGAGGAATGACGGAAACGCCATCAGCCCGTCCATGAACCGCATCACGACGTTGTCTGCCAGCTTGTAGTACCCCGCGATTATGCCAATCACAACCCCGGACAGTATCGTCAGCACTGTTACCGAAGCCCCTATTGCCAGCGACAGCTGACTGCCGTATATCGTCCGCGAGAACACGTCCCGGCCTACACTGTCCGTCCCAAAGTAAGCCTCTCCCGACGGCGCTTGCAGCCTGGGCTCGGTGAACAGCTCCTTTGGATCGTCCGTAGATATGAACGGCGCGAATATCGCCATCAACACGGCAACGAAAAGGATAAACAGGCCCAGAGCCATGTTGGGATTGCCCCGCAGCACCAGTTGCAGGGCATTCAGCCTCTCACGGTTGCGGTCCCATGTGCTCCGCCGTCCTATCACGGCGCCTTCTATCGTCTGCTCTTCGAGAGCCATCAGTAACGTATCCTCGGGTCAAGGTAGCCGTAGATCAGGTCAACGACCAGGTTGATCAGCACATACGCCACCGTAAACATCAATATGACGCCCTGTATCACAGGGTAATCTCGCCGATTGACAGCATCGACGATCAGCCGCCCCACGCCTGGAATCCCGAACACCGCCTCCGTTACGACCAGCCCGGACACCAGTCCCGCTATCCCTATGCCGATGATGGTCACCACCGGAATGGAGGCGTTCTTGAACGCATGGCCGAGTAGAACTGCCTGCTCTCCCAGACCCTTGGCGCGCGCCGTCCGCACATAATCCTCCCGCAGCACCTCCAGCATGCTCGCCCGTGTCATCCTCGCTATCAACGCCGCCGATATGAATCCTACCGATATTGAAGGCAGCGTTATCGATTTTATCCATGGCACGATCCCCTCAGAGATCGGAATGTAGCCGAATGCCGGGAACCAGTGCAGCTTGACCGCGAACACCCATATCAGGTTCGCGCCCAGCCAGAACGACGGAATCGCCAGCCCCAGCACCGCGATCACCATCACCACCCGGTCAATCCACGTGTTCGCCTTCCACGCCGCTAAGATGCCCAGCGGTATCGCTATTACTATCGACACCAACTGCGAGAAGATTGCAATGAAGATTGTGGGCTCAAGCCTCTGCGCGATGAGCGTCGTAACCTTGAACTTGTTGAATATGGACTCACCCAAGTCCCCGCGCAGAATATCCGCAAAGTAGATCGCCAGCTGCTGGTAAATGGGCTTATCCAGTCCCATATCCTTGCGGATCGCCTCTTTCTGCTCAGGCGTCGCCTCGTCTCCCGCCATCAGAGCGACGGGATCGCCCGGGGTGATATGTATCAGCGAAAATGTAACCACCGCCACGACTGCCAGTACCGGGAACATCGCCAGCAGCCTCTGAAGCGTATAACGTCCCATTCTTGTGGCCCTATATGCTCAGAAGCGGGAGCGCCGCAATTCTTGCCGCACCCCCGCTCCGCCATCGTATCTTACTAAAAGCGTCGGATGAAGTCTGTCAACCTCAACCCTTATCTGTCAAGCCACATCCCCTGCATCATAATGCGCTTGTGCGGTACATAGCCCTGCACATCTTCTTGCATCGCCACCACGAACTTGAACCAGCCGTACATTATCGTCGCCGGGTCCTCCTCGAAATAGACCCTCTGGATCTCCTCAGTAATCGCCTTCGCCTCTTCGATAGAAGTCGAGTTTAGGAAGTCATCCCTCAGCTGAATTACCTTCTCATTATGGTATCCGCCGTTCCACGCCTGGCCTATGGCAGAGTCCGTGATCGGGTCAAGCGGTCCGCCCCAAGTGTGGTAGAAGTGCCAGTCGCCCTCTTCCACCGTTTCGCGAGCGTTTGCCGCTTCCTTGCGCGATATGACCGTCGCCCAGTCGCTCACCTGGAAATCTACCTCAGCGCCTAGAGATTCCAGAATCTCCTTGGTAATCAGCGCCGATGCATAGAAGTCCGAATAGTCCGTGTTAGTCAGTAGCACTAGCTTGCCGGAGAATCCGGTCTCGTCCACCGCTTCCTGCCACAGTGCGCGCGCCTTGTCGAGGTCAACTTCGTAGTATTGCTCCGCGCCGACGTCGCTGCCCCACTGCGCGCCGCAAGCCCACAAGCACGGCCCCAGGTCCCAAAGCTCAGGCGCGCCGTAGGCTGCACTCAGATACTTCTTAGGATCGGTTGCTGCCTGAATCGCCAGCCGCGCCTTAGGACTGGTCAGCGGTGGATTGCGCTTGTTTGTGCCAAGCTGCGGCCTCGCCCACTGCGGGATCACGACCGCCTTGATGCCCGGCGAGTTCACGATCGTCTCGTAAAAGTCGTTTGGTAGCCCCTCAGCAAAGTCCGTCTGCTTCGTTTGAAGGGCGGCAAGCTTCGTCGCCGCATCCGGCACTTCCAGATTGATTACACGGTCAACATACGCAATGCGCGCTCCCGCGTCGCCGTTCGCATCATCGGAGCGCGGCATATAGTCCTGGTTCTTGTCCATCACCACGCGGTTGCCCGGGATCCACTCAACGTACTTGAATGGACCTGACCCCGTGTAGTCGGTCATTATGTCCGATATGGACAGAGGATCAACCACGTCCTTCGGCATCACATAGGTCGGCAAGGATACCCAGAACGGAATCCACAGGCCAAAGGGCTTGCCCGGATTCAGTTTGAAAGTAAGCTCGTCCACCTCTTCGACGGTAGGACTCTCAGCAAGGTCCCACATCGTCCCTGGAAGGCCCGGTGTCGTCTTCCAGCGCAGGATCGACGCCGTAACGTCCGCGCTCGTAACCGGATCGCCATCATGGAACTCCAGCCCTTCGCGAAGCGAGAACGTGTACTCGGTCGCCTCTTCGTTCACTGACCATGTGTCCACCATCTGTTCCTGTGCCACCCTGTCCAGATTCCATCCGAACGGGTAGTCGTACCATTGGTAAACGATAGAGTGTGTAACGAACGATGTCTGCCGCGTAGGGTCAAGGTTCGCAACCGATGCCTGGGGCGTCCAGCGCAGAATGCCGCCCTGCTTGGGGCCGGTCTGCGGCGCTTCTTCCATCATCGCGCGGCGAACGGGCGTCGCCACTGTTCTACCCGTCGGCGGCGCAGGACTGAATGCTTGTGTCGCTGCCGCCGGAGCAGCGGGCGCGGCCGGGGCAGGCATTGCAGGCGCGGCAGGCTGTTGCGGTGCCTGCGGCGCTTGTGGTGCGGGCGCAACTGCGGGCGCAGGCTGCTGGACTGCAGGCGCCTGCGTTGTGGGCGCTGGTGCCGGGCCACATGCCATCGCCGTAATCAGAAATAGGATCGAGACAACGCCCAGGACCAATGAAATGCGTTTCATAATTCCTCCAAATCTATTTTCTATGCAATCCGATAAGTATTTTCCATTCAACTCAGTCAAATATAGCATGGCAACCACGAATGTCAAACCAACCTGAATCAGGGTAACCGCCCCAAAGGCGGTGTAGGATTTCAGACAGAGGCTAAGAACGCAAGTCCTCTCAAATTCA
>JAGGDZ010000024.1 GCA_024648655.1 Chloroflexota bacterium
CAGGAATGGGAGGTACGCCCAGCATCGAACGCCGTCGGCCTGAGATCATATCCCAGCCGACGGCGCCCACGCTGTGCGATATTCGGGCTATCGACACCATTAGAATGCGCTGTCGTCCAATGACGACGTTGTTCCTAGTTAAGAATTCCTAGATCCCTGAGCAATGCCTGCGTGCCGGAGAGGTCCTCGAGCGACGCCATATCAATGTCAGGGTTGTTTATTTCGTCGAGTGGGGTAAGGAGACGGTTTGTATTCACGCCATCGATCAGCGGATACTCGTAAGTCTGGCCGGCGAAATACTGCTGAGCAACCGTTGACAGCATGAAGTTGAAGAAGCGCTCTGCATTTGCTTTGTTCTCACCGTTCTTCAGTATGCCGCCTCCCGCAACCAGGATGATGCTGCCCGGACCACCGCCTGTGATGTGGTAGTTGCGCGCATCGAAATCTTCACCCTCTTCCGCGAGGAATCGGTACAGATAGTAGTGATTGACGAACCCCACTTCGATCTCGCCTGAGCCTGCCGCGGCAACAGTCGGCGTATTCTTCGGATACACGTTGGGGTCATTCGCCTGTATTCCCAGAAGCCATTCGCGCGTCTTTTCCTCGCCCCACACTACGCGCATCGCCGTCACCATCGCCTGGAACGAGCCATTGGTCGGAGCCCAGCCGATGCGTCCCTTCCACTCCGGCTTAGTGAAATCCTCCATACTTGCAGGAAGTTGATCGGGTGTCAGGTTTTCGGAATTATATACCACTACACGCGCCCTGCCGGAAATACCAACCCACTCGCTCTCCGGAGAGCGTGCCCATGTGGGCACTTTTTCCGTCATGCTTGTCGGCAGCGTCTGGAATAGGCCGGCATTTGCAACCTCGCCTAAACCGCCCGGGTCCTGCGCGAAGAACACGTCTGCGGGAGAGTTTCTGCCCTCTTCCAGTATGGTGGCGGCGATCTCGCCCGTCTTGCCATACTTTACTGCAACATTTATGCCGGTGACCTCTTCAAATTGCTCAATAATTGGAGCGACAAGCGATTCGCTTCTGCCTGAATAGACGACGAGTGTCCCCGGATCGGCTTCCCTCACTACTTCGACAATCTTCTCCACCTCTACGATCTTTTCAACAGGGACTTCCTGAACGCGGACGACTTCCTTCTCGACTTCAACGATCTTCTCGACAGGTACTTCCTTTACTATCTCTTTCTCTACCACGACCTGTTTTTCTACAGGAACTTCCCGCACAACTTCGACGACCTTCTCGACCGGGACGGCCTTCTCCACGACCCTCTCGACCTCGATGATCTGAGGCGATACCGCTGCTGCCGGGGTAGCGCCGCATGCAATTAATCCGAGCGCCGCAACGGTAAGCGCGATGACTGCCAGAGAACTTCCAAATCTGAACATTCCTGAGATACCTCCATGCCCGAGCGATGTTTTGTGATGGCTAAACTGCACATTGAATACTCTCGAAAA
>JAGGDZ010000488.1 GCA_024648655.1 Chloroflexota bacterium
TCGACGACGTAAACGGCACCGGGCCGCGCGGGCGCATCACCGAGCAGGACATCCGGGATGCTATCTCGGCAAGGCAGAGCAGGCCGCGTGTGCAGATTGTCCCGCGAGCGAGGATGCTGGCTCGACAGGAGGACATCGACCTCGCCGGCGTGGACGGCACCGGACCGAACGGTCGCATCACGGTCGCTGACGTAGAGCGTTCTATTGCGGAACGGGACGCCGTACCAGCCCGCGACGAGGGCGAACTGGTGCCGCTGACCGGCCTTCGCAAGATAATCGCGGACCGTATGACCATGAGCGTCAGCACGATGGCACAAGTAACGCTCAGCACCGAGGCCGACGTCACGGAACTGCTGCGATTCCGCGAGTCGCTGGTCAGCGAGTGGCGGCCACATCGGATACGACCGCTGGACCTGGACTTCATCATCGCGGCGGTCGCCGGAGCGCTCAAGGTGCACCCGAGGCTCAACTCTCACCTGGTGGACGGCAACGTGATACTCCTCAAGGAGGTCAACATCGGTATTGCGGTCGCAGTCCCGGACGGTCTCGTTGTGCCGGTGCTCAGGGGAGCGGACTCGCAGAACCTGCTGGGCATTGCCGGGCAGATACGCGCGCTCGCGGACAAGACTCGAAAGAACGCGCTTAGCGTGGACGATATGACGGGCGCGGGGTTCACGGTAACCGCGCTATCCAACTACGACATCGATGTGTTTACGCCCATCATAGACCCTCCGCAAGTGGCGATACTTGGGCTGGGGCGCGCCATCGAGAAGCCGGTCGTCGTAGATGGCGAGATTGTCGTGCGGTCGATGATGCATCTGAGCGTAACTTTTGATCATCGCGCCTTGGACGGGGTGCCGGTCGCCGAGTTTATACGCACTCTCAAGGCAAGCCTGGAGTCGCCGTTCGAACTGGTCGGGGCGGGCTGAGCGGGCTTGCTAAAATCGGTTGCTACGTGATTTGCGTCGGGCTTTTCTAGCATGCCGACGCACCGGTGGCTGAATGCTGATTTGTGCCTGAAATCATGTATCAACGAATAAAACAGAGAGGGACAGGTTTTCACACCTGCCCCTCTTTCTGCATCTATCCATGTTGGCTAAAGTCGGTGGGCTACTCGCACTTAGTGTAGCCGCATTCAAGGCAGCGGATGCAGCCTTCCTGGTGAACCACGCGGCCCGAGCACTTCGGGCAGCCTCCGTTGAGCGGCGTGTCCGGTGCATGATCTGCGCTGGGTTCTGAAAACTTAGGCGTGGTGAACAGACCCAACTGAGCCGCGCCATCGCTCTCGATGCCGGATGTGCCGGGACTGTTCAGTCCGTTGAGGTGACGTCTCAGCACGTGCGCCACACCGTCCTCAGCCGAGCGTATCAGCACTCCGTTATCCCATACCGGTTCTGATGTGATGCCGCTCAGGTGGTATATTATCGCGTTCGGATCGACGCCGGACCGCAGGCACAAAGTAACGAGGCGAGACAGCCCTTCCAGATGCGCGGGTTCGCTGCCGCCGGCCTTGCCGATTGCGGTGAACAGCTCGAACGGCTTGTTGCTCTCATCGAAATTTACGGTTACATACATCGTGCCGTGCCCGGTGCGAACACGCTCGGTTATGCCAAACACCGCAGCGGGACGCTCCCGCGGCACCATGAACCCGTTCTTGTCCTTGTTCACTTCATTGTTCACTTCATTGCTGTCTGCTTCTTTACCCGTCTCCAGCACCTGCATGGACTTGGAGCCGTCCCGATAGACGGTAACCGCCTTGCAATTCGTCTCCCATGCCAGTCGATATGCGTTCTCCACATCCTCGATGGTGGCACTGTTGGGCAGGTTGATGGTCTTGGACACGGAGTTGGTTACATATTTCTGCCAAGCCGCCTGCATCCGCACATGCGCCTCCGGTCCTATGAGCATCGACGTGCGGAAGTGGGCGGGGTCGATGCCGTTCTCGGTGAATATGCGATCTGCGTCTTCGGGTGCGTCCGCGAGTTGCCCCAGTACGGCGCGCACCTGCTCCTCGCCCGAAAGACGCTCACGCAGTGCCTCCCAGACCGACTTTGGCGCGTCCAGCAGGCGCTCGCCAGCCTCTCCGGCGCCGTCGCTGCCCTTCCAGAGCACATTCGACCACCATGCATTGGCGAAGTGCGGCTCGATGCCCGATGAGCAGTCGGCGAGGCGGCTTATCGTGCCGGTCGGCGCGATGGTAACGACGCTCGAATTACGCACAGGCGGCATTCCGCGCACCTTGAGCGCAGAGTTCTCGTACTCAGGGAATGGCCCACGCTCAGAAGCGAGTCGTGCCGATTCATCCCACGCGGTGTCGTGAATGAAGCCTGCCACCCGTTCGGTGAGTTCCAGCGCGCGCGGTGAGTCGTAGGGGACACCCATGCGTATCAGCGCGTCCGCCCAGCCCATCACGCCCAGTCCGATGCGGCGTGTAGCGAGATTCACATCACGTAGCTTCTGCATCGGGAACTGGTTTACCTCGATAACATCGTCGAGAAAGCGCACCGCCGTACGCACCGTATTGCCGAGACTTTCATAATCGAAGCCGTGTATGCTCACGTGTTTGTCGAGGTTTATGGAACCGAGGCAGCAGTTACCGTAGTTCTCCAAAAATTCTTCGCCACATGGATTGCTCGTCTGTATGTCGCCCATCTGTGGGTTGGGCTGCGTATCCCATACGCGGTCTATGAACACCACGCCGGGGTCGCCGGTCTTCCACGCGGATTCGCAGATTTCGCGCCACAGGTCGCGCGCCCTGACCGTGCCGGCATGATCGTTCACGGGGCCGCCGCCGATGTCGCGCGGGTTGTAGAACGTCCACTCTTCATCGTTGTCAACGGCGCGCATGAACTCGTCCGTAATCTGCACGGAGATGTTGAAGTTGGCGAGCGTGTCGTCGTTGTCTTTGCAGTGAATGAACTCCCGGACATCGGGATGTGTGATGTTCAGCTGCCCCATGTGCGCGCCGAGACGGAATGCGCCCTGCGTCAGGGTAGCGCCCACGGACGAGTACAGCTTCATCACCGCGATTGGACCGCATGCCTCGCCATGCGTAGTGGCGATGCGGTCGCGCCTGGGGCGCAGCTTGGAGAAGCCGAAGCCTATGCCGCCGCCCCACTTCTCGATCATGGCGGCATCACTCGCCACTTGCATGATGGAGTTCATGTTGTCTTCCGGAGACACCACGAAGCACGCCGACAAGCAGCCCCTGCCGCCGGTGCCTGCGTTCACCAGAGTGGGGGAGTTCGGCAGGAACTTGAGCGATGTCATCAGGTCGTAGAACCGACCCGCCCAAACCTGCCGCACTTCCGGCTTTTCGCCCTGCGCCACGGCGTTCGAGACGCGATGGAACAGCCCGTCCGGGTCTTCTACAGGCTC
>JAGGDZ010000506.1 GCA_024648655.1 Chloroflexota bacterium
TCGGACCGCACTGTGTTGCTACTGGAGGCAGGCCCGGACTACCAGGACATAGACCACCTGCCGGACAGCGTGAGGCTGGGCAACAATCCCTGGCATTCCGCATACGGGCCTGACGCTCATAGCTGGAACTACGAAGCGAACGCGACACCGGGACGCGAACCGTTCACAGTACCGCGTGGGAAGGTTACAGGTGGCTCAAGCGCGATTAACGGGCAGGTGTTCTTCAGAGGCATACCTGAGGACTATGACGAATGGGCTGAACTTGGCAACGACGAGTGGTCGTTCGTGAACTGTTTGCCCTTCTTCAACAAGAGCGAGAATGACCTGACCTTTAGCGGGGACGATTTTCACGGTTCCGAGGGGCCGATTCCGGTCAGGCGGTATGAGAGGGAAGAGGTAAATCCTAGTGCAAAGGCATTCTGGACGGCATGTCTCGATGCCGGATTCCCGGAGTCAATGGATCAGAACCACCCTGAATCGAGCGGAGTGGGGCCGCGCCCGCTGAACAACATAGACGGAGTGCGAATGAGCACCGCCCTCACCTACCTGTCGCAGGTGCGGCACAAGCTGAACCTGACAGTCCGGGGCGGCGTAATGGTGCATAAAATCCTGTTCGACGGCAAGCGCGCGGTGGGTGTGGAGGCAGATAGCGGGGGTGAAACATTCACAGTATATGCCCACGAAATAATCCTGAGCGGCGGCGCAATCAACTCGCCGCAGACTTTGATGCTGTCAGGAATAGGGCCTGCCGAGCACCTGAAAGAGGTTGGCATCGAAGTGCTCCACGACCTGCCAGGCGTTGGCGAGAACCTGCGCGATCATCCGTCTGCGTTCATCCCATTCAGCACCAGTCTGGAACTTGCCGACATAAATACGCCTTCCATTCAAGTGGGTATGCGCTACACTACGCCAAACTCCATACATCGCAACGACATGCAGATGAGTCCAATACTCATGACCAGCGAGCACAGGCCGTCAAACATTCAACTCAGCGAAGAGGGCACCTACACCGGCTTTAGCGTCGCGCTGCAGAAGGCAGTCACCGCCGGCACGCTTCGCCTTGCGTCGTCCGACCCCAACCGGCAGCCTGTCCTGAACTACGACTACCTCAGCGATCCCTGGGATAGGGAGCGGATGCGGAGTGCGGTAAGGCTCTGCGTCGAAATCTCAAAACACCCCGAATACCATGGCGTCTTAATCGAGAGGCTCACTCCGTCCGATGAAGAACTTCAGGACGATGACGCACTGGACAGGTGGCTGCTTGCGAATGTGGGCACTCAGCACCACTCGTCGGGCACATGCAAGATGGGCGATGCATCCGATAAGATGGCTGTAGTGGACC
>JAGGDZ010000119.1 GCA_024648655.1 Chloroflexota bacterium
GCGCCCAAGCCGTCCAGGATGAGCAATGGCGCCTCGACAACCTGCATATACAGGTCGCTATATGTGAGTTCACTGCTCGGAGCGTAGGTTGCGCGTAAGTGGTCAAGAAGGTCGGGCACATGCATGAAGAAGACGACCTGCTCGGACTTGATGCAATGGTTGGCGATTGAAGCTGCCAAGTGCGTCTTGCCGGAGCCGTTCGGGCCGACCAGTACAAGCCAGCCCACCCGGTTTTCAGCGTATTCCGCTGCTGAGCGGCAGGCATCGGCGAACATAGTTCGGCTGTCAGAATCCTCAGCGACGCCCTCAGGTTTGAGCGTGTCGAACGTGAAGCGAGTCAGATGACCGAGATTGCTATATCGTAGTAGCCTTCCGGGTCGTTCTTCTGAGAGACGCTGTTGCTGGCAGCTGCAAGTTATGATCTGACCAAAGTCGGGATGTCCGACGACGACATCGGGTGTGTACCAGCCTCTGCCGCCGCACATATGGCAGAAGTTTTCGTCCCAGTCATCTGCGGGTGGCACGGGAGGCTCGCTCGCAGCGCCGTGGGATGCGCCGTTTGCCGTCTGCCTAGTAGCGGCTAATCTTTTGAGAATGTCTGCGAGGTTTTCCATTGCCTTGACCTCGGGCTGCTCTGCCTTCGCGCTCCCAGCCTTCGAGGATGCGCACGATGTAGCGCCAGTTTCGCACGTTCTGGAGCGCGGCTTCTCGGAAGGCGTCCTCTATCCAGTCTGTTGGATATAATTCTTCCGCTGCCTTGAGTTCGTCCGCAATCATTGGGCTGAGCATGCCGACGTTGGATTCGTAGAGCGCGAATATGTTTGGTCGCTCGACTTCGGTGTCCCAGGGTTCCGGGGCGGGTTCTGCCCCGAAGTTGCCAACGACAAAGGCGTCGGATGTTACGCCGGCGAGGGCGCGCTTTTCCCTGTCGGTATTGAGCGCGTATAGGCGTTCTTCCTTGCCCGTTTGGTCTATTATAGCCATAGTGAGGGTACCGCGCCGCACACATGCGCCCAGCGCGACAGAAACGGTATCGGCGTCCCCTTGTATGGAAGTCGCCAGCGTGCGGTCTGCCAATACTTCGCTGTGCGTTACGAATCGCGGATAGCCTCTCTTCTGCTGCAAGAGCCATATGACGCGTAGGAGGCACTTCAGTTCGGCGATGTCGTCTATCTGCTCAAGCAGAGTGCCGAACAGCGGAGCGGGCGCAGGGATGCTGCGAAAACGGTCGGGAAAGCCGTTAAAATTCATAGACATCAGGCTTCACTCGGCGCGTACTCCATCGAGGGAGTGGTCTCAAGGCTCTCGAAGCGAACCAGGTCATTACGGAAGTAGAGCGGAACCGTACCCACCGGCCCGTTTCGGTGCTTGGCGAAGATTATCTCGGCGATGTTCTGCGGATATGGCTCAGTCGGGTTGCGCTTCTCCCAATCATCGCGGCTGACGTACACGTCCTCACGGTGGATGAAGGCGACTACATCCGCGTCCTGCTCAATGCTTCCGCTCTCGCGCAGGTCGGAGAGGAGCGGGCGGTGGTTGGGGCGCTGCTCGATTGCGCGGCTAAGCTGCGAGCAGGCGATGACCGGGATGTCGAGGTCTCGCGCCATGCCCTTGATGGAGCGCGAAATCTCGCCCATTTCTTGGGCGCGGTTGTCGATGCGCCCGCCGCCGCCGATAAGTTGAAGGTAGTCTATGATGAGCAGGTCAAGCCCGCGCTCGGACTGAAGGCGGCGCGCCTTGCCGCGCATATCGATTATGGTCTGAATCGGTGTGTCGTCAATGTACACGGGCAGATCGGAGAGAACGCCGATGGCGTCTAGCAGGCGCGATTCCTCGTCATTGCTGAGCAGCCCAATGCGGATACGGTAGCTGTCAACATCGGCTTCGCTGGCGAGCAGGCGCATGCCAATTTGGTCGCGGCTCATTTCAAGGCTGAAGATGCCCACGCGGTTGCCGCTGTCGGCTGCTGCGCGCGCGATGTTGAATGCGAGCGTACTCTTGCCGAGGCTTGGACGCGCGGCAAGCACTATCATGTCGGAGCGCTGCATGCCGTTGCCTAGCAGGTTGTCGATTCCGGGGAAGCCGGTAGCGACAGGGGAGACGTGCGCCGCGTCGGGACCGTGAAGGGCTGCGCTCTCCTCCATGTACGTGTCGAGCACTTCGCGGATGTGAACAAAGTCGCCGGAGCCGCGACCGGCGCGGATACGGAATAGGAGATCTTCCGCTCTGGAGAGCGCGGCGTCAGTATCCGCGTCGCTCTCGTGAAGACCTATCTCTGAGATGCGCCCGCCCACATCGATGAGCTGGCGCATGATGGATGTACGCTGGACGATGCGCGCATAGTATTCGATATGAACGGAGGTCGGCACGACCATCACGACGTGGGCCAGGTATGCGCTGCCGCCAATCTCCTCAAGGCGATTTTCCCGTCCCTCGCTCCTGCTTCTGTGTAGAGAGAGTTCGTGCGAAACGGTAATCTGATTTATCGCTTCGCTCCGCTCGAACAGGGCGAGAAACGCGTCGAAGCACCAGCGGTTCTTCTCTCCATAAAAGTCCTGGGGACGGAGGAAGGAAGCCACTCTGCTCAAAGAGTCGCCGTCAATCAGGATAGAGCCGATAACTGATTCTTCGGCGGCAACATCATGGGGTGGCAGGCGGTCAACGTACACGGCTCACTCCCTGGGTGTCAACGGTGTCAACGGTGTCAGCAATACGGTGTCGCAGGGTAACTATTATCAGTTACCCTGTTACCGTAAGGATACATCGAAGACTCGTCCGTTATGAAGCGTTGTCAGGGTTATCTTCTTCGGATTCGGCGGTTTCTTCAGATTCGCCTTCGTTGGTGGCTGCCTCAGTGCCTTCTTCGGATTCGGCAGCCTCTTCCAGTGATTGCAGCCATGCGTCCGCGGTCGTGCCGGTGGGATAGACGAGCACCTCGATCTGCGCTTGCACTTCAGGATGAAGGCGAACGCTGACATCGAAGCTGCCAAGTTGCCGAATGGGATCGCCTATCTCGATGCCGCGCCTATCGATGTCACGTTCGGACAACTCGGAAAGCTTGTCGGCGATGATGGCGTTAGTAACGGAGCCGTAAAGCTGGCCGCTCGCGCCGGCGCGCATCTCGACGTCGATACGCTTGCCGTTCAGCGTCTCGGAAAGCTCGCGCATGTCTTGCAGCAGGCGTAGTCGCGTGCGTTCCGCTTGCTCGGAGTATTGCTTGACGCGCTGCAATTCATTGTGCGTTGCGGGCACGGCGAAATTCTTCGGAATCAGATAGTTGCGCGCAAAGCCATTCTTGACCTCTTTGACATCGCCGCCCTGGGCGACTCCGGCAACATCCTGCAAAAATACTACTCTCATTGTTAGTCAACCTCGGCGTAAATCATCAGTTGTTGTGTATCTTATGTATTCGTTGAAATTTGGAAGCGGAATGCTAAAAACTGAGCGAGCATTTAGTACGAATGTACGATCTCGTCACATTTTACACTAGTTCTCAAATATAACACAAGCACTCCCGGAATGGGTAACCGTCCCAAGTAGTGTAACCGTCCCAAGCACGGTGTGGAGTTTTGGGAGACGCACGACTAAGACTCGGCTTAAAGTCCAACCTTCGAAAGAAATTCAGGCTTCCCTCGTATTCCGAGATTCATCCTATAGAGACAGCCTGCGCCGGGACCTTCGCCAGTCTTGTCCTCTCCTCCCGCGGTGGTAACGTACATGTCGGTGTAGTCATCGCCTCCGAAAATGACACTAGACACCTTTCTGGCTGGGAACCAAATACGGCTAACTTGCTCTCCCTTCGGAGAGTACCTCACTAGAGATGAGCCGTCCCATCGCGCCGACCACACATATCCTTCCGCATCAACCGTCATTCCATCGGGAATACCGTCGTTTTCCTCAGTATTGACGAACACACGTCGGTTCGACAGTTCTCCTGTATCGACTGCATAATCGAATACATAGATATTGTGCGTTGGAGAGTCCGTGAAGTACATCTGCTTGCGGTCAATGGAAAAACCCATGCCGTTCGAAATCCCGACTCCGTCTAAAACCTGCGTTATAGTGCCGTCAGTATCAAGCCTATACAGGCTACCTAGATGGTCGGGAGAGGGCATCGTGCCGCAGAATACCCGCCCCGCCGGATCGGCAATAACATCGTTGAATCTTGTGTCGCGCTCCTCGGTAATCTCACAAATAAGATACTCAAGGTTACCGTCTCGAAGCGAGGCTACGGCACCACGACCCATAAATAGGAGCAACGATCCGTCTGACTGTACGGTAAAGCCGCCAACTTCTCCATGTTCATAGATCGGACGGTGTTGCCCGGTCGCGGGATCGTAACAGAAGATTCTGCCGCGGGGGATGTCTGCCCAATACACTCTATTTTCGATCGGATGCCATATTGGGCCTTCTCCAACCACACAGTTATAGTCCGCTATGAGTTCAAAGTCCATGATATCAACCCCGCAAGTATTTCAGATGTCCTCACGGACAATTTCAAAATTAAGTCTTTACAAGCACTTGTCGTTTGGGATATATTCTCTTCATCTACACAAAGGTGCTGCCGAGAGCTTCATTGGATGCCATCTAACGGGGCTCCCATTTGAACATATTCGATCAGGTTCCAATACGACATCGGCTATTCAAGCAGAGTCGTGTATGGAATCGACAAGAAGTCTAAAGCAATCCTTACGAATGATGCCATTATCAACAAAAGGTAATGTTATGACAAGGGAGGTAGGGCGTACATGGTAACCCTTAGAAAGAATGACATTTCGAGGGACGTGGCAAGAAAACTTGGAGGTACTCACTCTCAAGGAGAAGCGGCTCTAAACGCCGTGCTCAAGAGCATTCAAGAGGCTCTAGCGGCGGGCGATAGAGTAGTTCTTACGGGCTTCGGCTCGTTTGAGCTTAGGAACGTAAAGGCGCGCAAAGTGCGGCCGATTCGCGGTAGCCAGGCAGGGGACTTGATTGAAGTGCCTGCACACAAGAGGGTGGGATTCTCGGCGGGGGCAGAACTTAGCAAGGCTGCTCAAAGCTGATAGAACATCGAGACGGGGCTTTTTTAAGGGTGGACTGGGAGATATTCCAGTCCACCCTCTTAATTTATGTGAGATGTCGATATTGAAAGTCTCGTCGGAACGAACGTTTGGAATGTTTTATCGAAAAGGGCGCATTTCACCTTGACTGAGAAAGTACGATTGTTCTAGCATCTCAATATCAGCAAATTTTGAGATTGAGGAGGCATGCATGTACTTTCGACAGACGAACCTTAATAGAAGGATATTCCTGAAGCAGTGTCCTCGCTGCAGTGGCGATCTCAGTTCGGACAGCGACCAATATGGCCGCTATGTGCATTGCCTCCAGTGTGGATATGTGGCAGACATCAAGCAGTCGAGCGCAACCGAACTTCTAAGTGTGCTCATCGCTCGAGACAATGTAGCGTAGCGAACCCAGGAAAACTCACTGTGGGCGGGCACAGGCGCGCCCACATCCTGGAGAGGTGGTACGTCTCCCAGGTTACTTGTCATCCCGCCTGCCATTGCCACTCAGTCATTTTGCTAAGATGCTAAGATTTGAAGACATTATTTGCAGCTGCAACGCCCGACCCGTGCGCTACTTCGTATCCTGCCTTTGGTAAGACACTTTCCAAGGCTGATAGCAGCGCCAGTACGTATTCCGCCTTGCTGGATTCACCCATTAGCCCAATACGCCACACCTTACCGGCGAGTTCGCCCAGCCCTCCACCGATTTCGATGCCAAAATTACGCAACAGGCTCTGGCGCACCGACGAGTCATCGACGCCATCCGGTATTTGCACGACGGTTATCTGCGCCAGGCGATGCTCTTCGGGGACTACGCACTCAAGACCGAACGCTTCCAGACCGGCACACAGGGCTTTGGCGTTAAGCGTATGGCGCTGAAATCGCTGGGTGAGGCCCTCCGAGAGTGCCAGTCGCAGACCCTCTCTCAATGCGAGAATCATGCTTACCGGGGCTGTGTGGTGATACACACGGTTCCCTTCCCAACCCCAGTAATTCCCGAGCAGGGATAGATCTAGATACCACGACACCGGCGCCTTTTCGCGGTTACGCATCACATCGACCGCACGATCGCTTACTGCTACGGGCGACAGTCCGGGTGGACAACCAAGGCATTTCTGCGTCGCTGAATAGGCATAATCTGCGTCCCACTGGTCGAATAACACCTCATTGCCACCAAGCGAGGTTACACTGTCCACCATAAGCAGGGCGTCGTTCTCTTTCGCCAACCGTGCCAGGTTAGTCATTGGCTGACGCACACCGGTGGAAGTCTCGGCATGTATGGCGGTTACCATCTTGACATTGGTATGCTTCTTTAACTCTTCCTCGAGCATTTCCTCCGGGAATGGGCGTCCCCATCCGGCGCGCAGCGGTACTACGTTGGCGCCTATGCGACTTGCCATTTCAACCATGCGTTCGCAGAAAAATCCGTATATGCACATTACGACTGTGTCGCCCGGTTCTAAGAGGCTGCTTAGCCCGGCTTCCATACCGGCGGAGCCTGTGCCCGATATTGCGAGAGTATTCGCTGCTTCAGTCTGATACACGCGCTTGAGCAGCTCTCTAACTTCGTCCATGATGAGCATGAAGTCCGGATCCAAATAGCCGATCATTGGCTGTATCATAGCTTGCAGGACTCTGGGGCTTACATTGCTTGGTCCCGGGCCTAGTAGAATACGCGTTGGTATGGATGGCACTGCGGATTCCGGCAACACGGTCTGTGACATGTTTTCACCTTATGTACTGTCCAAATGGTCAATCTCTGAGATGCCTGAAATATCTGTCCTCGAAGCGGACAATATCATCTTCCTCTAGGTAGCTACCCGTCTGCACTTCGATCACTTCCAGCGGCAGGGTTCCCGGGTTCTCAAGCCGATGATCAACCCCTACGGGTACATAGGTTGACTGATTCTCCGTTAGCAGAAATTTCTCTTCGCCCCGCGTAACTTTGGCTGTGCCTTTGACCACTACCCAATGCTCGGCGCGGTGGTGATGCATTTGTAAAGAAAGGGCTTCCCCTGGGGTGATTGTCAGGCGCTTTACCTGGAAACGGTCACCGGCGTCAATGGTCTCATAGGATCCCCAAGGCCGGTTAATCTTCAGATGATTTTCCTGCTCAGGTCGTGCTTCCCTCTTTAGCTGCTCGACCAATTCTTTGACCTCCTGTACGCGGCTCTTATGTGCAGCGAGCACGGCGTCGGGCGTTTCTATGATTATCACATCGTCCAAACCAACGGCTGCAAGCAGACGCCGCTGACTAATGAGGAGAGAATTGGACATAGACCGCGCATACACATCGCCGTGGATGACATTATCCGCATTGTCCCTTTCTTTTTCTTCCCACATAGACGACCATGACCCAAGGTCTGTCCATCCAATATCCATTGGAATTACGAGGCACTCTGTCGTATCGACTTGGGAGTTGTCATTGCCCATGAACTCCATCACTGCATAGTCAATCGATTCACTAGGACATTCGGAGAATTGAGCTGCGTTGGGCCGGTAAAAGTCGCCGTCGCGTCTGAGGCCGGAATGTGCCGCAAGGCAGGCATCTGCTATGTCAGGTCGTTGGCGACGCAATTCGTACATCCAGACCGATGCGCGCATCATGAATATGCCGCTGTTCCACAGGTATGCCTCCGATTCCAGCATACGCTCGGCGACGGCTTGACTGGGTTTCTCGACAAACTGCTCAACTTGAAATGATTTAGACCCATTGTACGACACGTGCGGCTCACCTTTCTTGATGTAGCCGTACTCGATCTTGGGCGAGTCGGGAAGAATGCCAAAAGTAACGACGTTGCTCTTGGCGGCGAGTTCTGCGCCATGCTTGACTAGTTTACGGAACCGCTCTACGTTGCGAACAGCATGGTCGGCCGGTAATATGAGCATCACGGGGTCTCCACTTGAAAAACCTGCATCTTCCTCCAGGAGCATCAATGCCGCAAGTGTCAATGCCGGGGCAGTGTTGCGCCCTACCGGTTCAAGTGTGATCGCCAGCGCCTCTTTTCCGAGTTGTCGCATATGTTCGGCAACGAGAAAGCGGTGTTCCTCATTGCACAGTACCAGTGGTGGTGCCGCTTCATCCAGTCCGTCTAACCTTCGGACTGTATCCTGAAAGAGCGAATACTCGCCCATGAGTCGCAGAAATTGCTTTGGATGAGTTTCCCGCGATAGTGGCCACAGTCGAGTGCCGGAACCTCCGGCTAGCACAACAGGATGCAGGGTCATATCCGGCCTCCTGAAATATTCAGTCCTTTTTCGGGACGCTTATTTCGATGCTTGCTATTATATGAGCCATAAAAACGACAGGTCAACGCGGACGAGAATGCCTGCCCGCATGAACATAGAGATATTGCTCCGCAAACTGCGGAATTACACTTGACATATTGCTCTTGCTACCTTACCTTACAGGCAATATCATTTAGAATCATTCTAATTATTAGATTTTCAGAGGACACCGTGCTAATTCGAGCACCTGAAGAGACCACAGGTCTGTTCTCACAAGAAGGGGAGCTTAGTTCTCGCTTGGAAGAGATGAAGGCGGCACTCCGCGACAAAGGAGTGGCCGTGACCCGCAAGCGCGCCAAGTTGCTTGAGGTGCTGCTTGCCAGCGACTGCCATCCATCGGTCAGTGAGATTCACGAAGGTGTCAGGGCTGCATACCCCGGCACTAGTCTAGCAACCATATACAACACCATTGAAATCCTGAAAGAGACCGGCCAGGTGTTGGAGATAGAATTTAGCGCCTCTGCAAATCGCTACGACGGCAGAATCCCAGTATCGCATCCACATCTCGTGTGTTTGCAATGCGAGAAAGTGGAGGATATGGAGAGTGCAGCGACACACGATCCCCTTGAGCGTGTGTCGCGGGCAACTGGGTATGAAATAGTCCGGCTACGCACCGACTATTACGGTACTTGCCCCGAATGCCTTGAAGATTCGTCTTCAGGGGAAAGGGGGTGCCTATAGTTCTGAGGAAACTGGGCAGTCCGCAAACGGCACCAAGTTCAAGATTACATGTTGCGAAAGGAGTAAGCAGATGTCCAACAGAGAGGATGTCGCCCTGCTGGCCCACCTGATGAGGCGGGCCGGGTTTGGCGCGACCCGCGACGAACTAGAGACTATGGCAGAGCAGGGTTATGAGGCTACGGTCGAGCAGTTGCTTGATTACGAAAGCAAGCCTGCTGTTGACGAGTACACACTTTACAGGTATCACCCTATCACCGAGGTCCCAGGTGGAGCGGCAGCTCCTGGTCAGGCGAACTGGCTGTACTTCATGATCAATACGCAGCGACCATTGAACGAGAAAATGGCCCTGTTTTGGCACCACGTCTTCGCTACAGGAAACGCGAAGGTTGACAACTGCAATCACCTGCTTGAGCAGATTCAGATGTTCCGTGATATCGGAATGGAGAACTATCGGGACCTGCTTGTGAAACTAGCCAGTAACCCTGCAATGATTTACTGGTTGGACAATAACGAAAACCACAAGGTTGCTCCCAACGAGAACTGGGGCCGCGAGCTTCTCGAGCTCTTTTCTTTGGGCGTGGGCAATTACACCGAGCAGGACGTGTTCGAATGCTCAAGGGCGTTCACCGGATGGACTATCTCTGCGAAGATGCCGCGTTACCCGTATGGCAGGCATCCCTGGCATTTCGAGTATCGGGCTGAGGACCACGACGAGACCGATAAGTCCTTCCTGGGTTACACGGGCAACTTCAATGGGGAAGATATTATTGAGATCATCCTTAAGCAGCCTGCTTGCCCGAGATTCATAGCTCGCCACCTTTATAATTTCTTCGTAGAGGATGAGCCACAGGTTCCTGCTTGGCAGGAGACCCCGCCGCGAGACCCTGGAGCCATCAAGATGC
>JAGGDZ010000170.1 GCA_024648655.1 Chloroflexota bacterium
ATAATGCTGCAAGTCAATCGATGGAAATGCCGCCTCGACTTCAGCTGCTACCTCATTCGCCTCGGATTCCGTGATGGGATCGCCCCGATACAGAGTAACCAGATCCCCAAAACCGACACCGGCGCTCCTCAGTATCGCCAGCGTAGTCTCGATCAGACCTTTCCCCGCCGCTACCATCTCGCGCTCGAACATCCCGATTAGCTGACCTTCCTCCGCCGTAACGCCGTCTAGCGTAACCGATCGCGCGGCGCGTGTGATCTCCCCGGTACGCACGTCCTCGATCACGTCTTCCATCGCAGCAGTATTGTCGCCTATGCTCCTGTAAGGTTGGAACTCCAGTATCGCAGCTACACCTTGCGGAATCGTAGTCGTAGGCACAACCTTGACGGTCTTATCGGAAGCCTCGGCTGCCTGCTGCGCAGCGGGCACGATATTCCCATTGTTCGGCAGTATGATGACGTTCTCAGAAGGCACGGCATCCACCGCATCGAGGATTTCCCGCACGCTCGGGTTCATCGTATCGCCCGCAACCATCACGGACGCGCCCTCATGACGGAACACAGCCTCCAGACCGTCGCCCCATGCCACGGCAAGGATCGGAATCGGAATGACCAGCGCGAGCGCGTCCTCCGTCTGCTGGCGCTGCTTCTCCGCCAGCCGTTCGCGCTGCTCATCCATGTTCTCCACGCTCACTCGGCTCACGCTGCCAAGCGTGCGCGCGTACTCCAGAATCTCGTCCGGAACCTCGGTATGCACATGCACCTTGATCAGCGAAGCATCCCCAATCACGACCGCGGAGCGACCCCGAGTGCTCATCTCTTCCCGAAGTCCGTCAACATCCATCCCCTCCCCGCGCACGACGAACTGGGTACAGTTACCGTACTCCTCATCCTCCGTCAGATCCAGAAATTCCAGCGACACACCCGACTCTGATATATCGATTCCATCTGGCAGCGGCATGTCCAGTTCGTCCGGTGACGCATCGTCCTCTGCAACCCACCGCCGAATCCCTTCCAGAATCATCCACAGTCCAAGGCCTCCCGAATCGACGACGCCGGCCTCTTGCAGTCTGGGAAGAAGCGACGGCGTTAAAATGACCGCTTCCCGCGCCGCGTCGCTTACATCGTTTAGCATCGCGTTGGCGTCGGTGCTCTCGACGGCCGCCTCCGAGGCATACGTGAACACCGTCAGCATCGTGCCTTCCACCGGATTCCCGATTGCGTTATACGCATACCCTCTTGCCAGCGCCAGCCCGGCCGCGAAGTCGTTCGCGCCAACCGCATGCTTCCCATCGAACGCCTCAGCCATCCCCTTGAAGAGCTGAGAAACGATGGATCCACCGTTGCCTTTCGCGCCCATACACGCACCGTCCCACATCGCCCTCGCCACTCCGGAAGCGCTGTCGTCCTCCGCCGCGCGCGCCTCCGCAAGCGTATCCCGCAGCGTCAGCAGCATGTTAATGCCCGTGTCCCCGTCCTGCACCGGGAACACATTCAGGCGATTCACCAGATTCACGTGGCTCTCCAGTATTTGAGCGCCCGCCGTGAACATAGCGAGCAGGGAATCCCCTGACCAAGAGTGAGAGTCGTTATTACTTTGAAGCATGTCAGTCATTATCATTGCCGTTTCATGTCAAATGTGCTATCTTTGTGTACAAATTCACAGGTGATAATCCTGTATATGCACACGCACTTTAATGTTAGCAGCGCATATACCACAACAGGGTTGATTTTACTCAACCATTAGGAATTAGTAAAGGTGAAATTATGGCAGTATGCGAAGTGTGCCATAAGACTGGACAGTCGGGCAATAACGTCAGCCACTCGAAGCGGCGCACGCGCACGCGCTGGCTCCCGAACGTCCAGAAGGCTACCGTACTCGTGGACGGAACGGCGAAGAAGATGCGTATCTGCACGCGCTGCCTCCGTACACACTACAAGCAGCTTATGAAAGGCTAAATCAGTCTTGCAACAGATTCTGCTAGTTGGTCTGAGCCACAAATCCGCGCCTCTGGAAGTCCGTGAATCGGTCTCCTTCAGGAGCAGCCAGATTCTGGAAGCTCTTCCCGTTCTAAGGAACGAACTCGGTGAAGCCGTAATTCTCTCCACGTGCAACCGCTCGGAGATTTATACTGTTACCGAGGATCCCGCGCAGGCTGCCGATGGCATCCAACGGTTCGTCTCGCAATACCACAACCTGCCATCTGACAGCATCGCGCCCCACCTGTACATTCGGACAGGGCAGGACGCCGTCAAACATCTTTTCAGCGTCTCCGGCGGCTTGGATTCCCTCATCGTCGGGGAGTCGCAGATTCTTGGACAGGTGCGAGACGCTCTGAGCGCCTCCAACCGGGTGAAGGCAGTAAATTCAGCCACCGTCAGGCTGTTCCACACCGCCCTTCGCGTCGGCAGGCGTGTCAGGCAAGAGACGAATATCGGGCGCAACCCGCTCTCCATCAGCTACGCAGGCGTCCGGCTCGCGCAGCGTGTGCTAGGCGACCTCTCCGATAAGCGCGCTCTGCTCATCGGCGCCGGTGAAGCCGGCAGCCTCGTCGCAAGGGCACTCCGCACCGTCGGCATCGGCGACCTGACAATTGCAAACCGCACTGAGAGCAACGCTAGGGAACTCGCCGGATACCTATCCGGTCAAGTCGTCCCATTCGAGAACCTCGATGACGCGCTCCAATCTACGGACATCGTTATAGCCGCCACAGACTCACCCGGCTATATCGTTACAACCTCAATGGGAAGCTCCCTACACCGCATGCCTGACGATGCGCCTATTTTCGCCTTCGATCTGGCAATCCCACGCGACATTGACCCTAAAGTCGCTGCCGAGTTCGGTGTGCGCCTCTTCAACATCGAAGACCTCTCAGCCATCGCGGAAGAAAACCTGGCTGAGCGGCGGCGATCGGCAGAAGATGCGGAAGTCATTATCGGCGAGGAAGTTACAAGGTTCATGAAGTGGTGGGATTCGCTTGACGTTCTCCCAACCATCAAGGCAATCCGCCGGAAAGCCGAAGACACTCGCGTGAGAGAGCTGACAAAGGCGCTAGGTATGCTGGACGACTTGACACCCGAAGGTCAACAGGTGGTTGAAACTCTTACCCGATCCATCGTGAACAAGATACTGCACGACCCCACCGATTCACTCAAGAACGGGGCGACTAAGTCGCAACTACGGGTGGCAAAAGACCTGTTTCGTCTGTAATCTCACACCGCATTACGATTATACTGAATGGGCAGGGTAAGTCTCGCCCATTGGCTCTTGACCACCGCAGGCGACACTCCGACAGCAAAAGAAACACTTCAAATCTCTCAAGACATAATCACAACATAGACCGATAGACCTTGCATAGCGCGCCGAGCGTCATTTTACTGAACAGAGAGGCGACTTGAGGAGGGAAGCATGGCAGAGTACACAAAAAGCGAAGCAATGGACTGGGCGCGCGAAAATCTGCGCGGTCAGTGGACGACACTAATGACACCCTTCACAGACGATGACGAGTTCGATGAAGAAGGCATGCGAAGCAATATACGGCATATCCGCTCGCTAGGCACGCAGGGCGCAGGATGCACATGGGGCATGGGCGAGTTCTGGAGCCTCACACTCGAAGAGCGAATGCGCGTCTTCGATGTCGTCGCAGACGAGGCCGGCGGCGAATGGCCCATCGCCGCGCACG
>JAGGDZ010000489.1 GCA_024648655.1 Chloroflexota bacterium
AACGTCGTGAACGGCACGATGTAGCTTCCGGTCGTGTCGAACATATACCCCGCGAACAGCGGCGCGAATATCATCGCTATATTCATCGGCAGTTGAGATATGCCCATGATGGTCGCGAACGCCTTCCGTCCGAAGTAGTCTCCCCTAATCGCCGTGGTCAGCGGGCTTCGGCCCCCGAACCCTATCCCGTACATCAGCGCGAACACGTATGCCATCAACACGCTGTCGAAAAGCGCGACCACCAGTATTCCAATCCCCTGAAGCAACAGGAAGAAGGCTATCATTATTGTCTTGGGCAGACGGTCAGCAAAGTAGCCCGACACGAACTGCGCGGGCAGCGCGACTATCGTGTAGGTCAGGACCACGACCCCCGCGCCGCTGAGCGACATCCCCGTGTCCGTCAACTTCGGAACCAGGTGCAGCGCAAGTGTAACTATCGCCACGCTGGACGCAACCTGCGCTATCGTGAGCATCCAGAACGCCGGAGTCTTGAGCGCCTGCATCGCTGTAAAGTCCGGCTCGTCGTCCTCGACGTGCGAGGCCCGTTGGCTGTCCTCAGCGCGGTTGTACTGTGTCAGGCTACTGCGGCCATCGGGCAATAGCCCTATGTCCTCCGGACGGTTCCGAATGGCCTTCACCGACGGCCCTACGATCAGCAGCAGGAATATCCCTATCCCCATCGCCGCGCCATTGAGCTCGTAGCGTTCTATTGCCAGTCCGAGAACCGGCACCAGAAGCCCGCCTAGATGTATTCCCGACATAGCCGACGCCATCGCGAAAGACCGGCGCCGGTTGAACCAATTGTTCACCATGGCTATCAGCGCGAGCCAACCACCCAGCCCCGATCCCAGCGAAATGAACATATACGAAGCGTAGAAGTGGACCAGCCTCTCATCCAGAAACTCGAATGGTAAAGCGCCCAGCAATCCGAGACCGCCCAGGAAATCTATCTGCGACAGCCAGATGAAGCCCAGTCCCATCATCGTGTACCCAATAAGCACCATGCGCCGCGTGCCTACCCTGTCCACCAGAACGCCCTCGATTGGCCCTAGTATCGCGCCCTCCACTCGCGCCAGTGAGAACGCCCCGGACAGCG
>JAGGDZ010000437.1 GCA_024648655.1 Chloroflexota bacterium
TCCAAACAACGCGCACAACACCGGAGAAATGGTCACGCCAACGGGAGCAGCGATTCTCACCACGATTGCCGACTTCGAGCACCCGCGCATCAATGTTGGTCGAATCGCCTACGGTCTGGGCACTCGCGATTCGCAGCAATATCCGAATGCGCTTGCACTCTGGATTGGAACTGAACAAACGGCCAGATACAGCACGGGTGTGAAACTCATAGAAACCAACATCGACGATATGAGCGGAGAGATGCTAGGCTACGTGCAGGAACGCCTCTTCAATCTGGGCGCGCGCGATGTCTGGTTCACACCCATACAGATGAAAAAGAACCGACCGGCAACAATGCTCAGCGTCATAGTGTCCGCCGACAACGAGGCTGAAACCGTCGATTTGGTCATGAGGGAAACATCTACACTTGGTGTTCGTGTGCGGCAGCTGGAGCGTATCGAAGCGGAGCGTGAGGTGGTGCATGTCGAGACATCCTTGGGGAAAGTAGCCGTAAAGCTAAAACGGCTGAACGGTGTGATAATCAGCGTTGCTCCCGAGTACGAAGACGCGCGCACGCGCGCGCTGGAGCATAGCCTCCCACTTCAGGATGTGTTCAGCCTCATACAGCGTGAGGCGGAAAGTCAGATAATGGCTTAGTGAGCAGAATGTATGCAGGCTCGTGCAAGTAATCATTACTAGAGGAGGATTCCAGACGTAATAGCCGGTCTCACCGCCTAACGCCTGGACACCCCGATTTTACAAAGGCTGTGCAACTGATCTTCGCTTCGTGTATCAACCTGCGATAATTGCGCTAGAATGAATAGAGACGGATAGTTCAACAGGTCATTCTCAGGGAGCAGGTCAGTTGGAGATTATTCGGGGTATTCATGCCGTACCGGGCACTCATATTTCACGCGTTTACCTAATAGAAGAGGACGACCTTACCTTGATCGATACCGGTCTCCCTTGGAGCGCAGGTCGCGTGCTCAGATACATCCGTCGTATAGGCAGACAGGCAAGAGAACTGCGCCGCATCCTCATGACACACAGTCATCCTGACCACACAGGGGGCGTTCATGGCATCCTGAAGCACAGCGGCGCAAGGGTGATTGCACACCGGGCCGACACGCGCGAATACCGAAGGCACGAAGGGCAAGTTCTAGCTCACACGGGCATGTTCACTCATATTGACACTTATCTGCCATTCCTGAAGCGCGCCCCGGTTAGCCATCTCCCCAAGGAAGACGAAATTCTACCGATTGCCGGCGGCATGAGGGTGCTGCACACTCCGGGGCACACACCCGGCAGCGTATGCTATTTTATGGAACGGGACGGACTACTCTTCAGCGGCGACACTATATTCAGTGACCACGGGCGAGTCAGCCGTTCGATGCCCTTCCCCGGCAGTGACGCGGAGCGCTATCGGCAATCCCTCGAGTGCTTAGCCGCCCTAGACTTCGATATACTTTGCGGCGGACATGGGTCTCCTCTTGTTGGTGGCGCCTCCAGAGAATTCCGTAGCCTGATGAATCGAAAGCCCCAACTGCCTACATGGAGCGAGTTCTTCTTCAAGCGCGTACCCTCCAGGCTGATGCACCATCGTGGATTGAGCGCGGAAGACTATTAGCAGCAGGACTTTCTCACCACCAACCGTCAACGCGCCTGCCGCTCCTCTAGCAACTTCAGTAATTCCTCGACTGCGGCGTATGCGTACGCCACATACTCTCCCGCCGGAACTTCCAACTCGGCCATTTCGTCCGTCTGTTCCACACCACCCATATCGAACGGTCCAGGTATCATTCGCAGAATAAGTTCACGCAGTTCGCCGTCAGGGCATACCACCACACAACCGCTATCAGGGCTTGAAACGCCGGTCGGCTCAACTTCAATCGCTTGTATCGTGCTCACACCCATGAAGTTCGGGAACGGGTCGAGCGCTGCGGCAAGTTCGACTAACAGCTTATTCAATTCAATTGAAGCGCGCTGCATCACGGCGTCCGCGACCGCGCGCTTTATGAGTGGGTCAACCTGCGCGTCACTCATCTATCGGTTTCCTCCACAAGAGTTTTCACTTTATCTGGCGTCGGATTTAACATATAATGAACGGGATCAGTTCTTAGGATGGCAACGTAGCTCAGGGGTAGAGCGGACGCTTCATAAGCGTTAGGTCGGTGGTTCGAACCCACCCGTTGCCACCACTGCTTCCCATAATCTCCTCGCGCTGCGCTACGGCAATACATCATCAACTCTGACTTCAACGTCTGGTAACAGAGCAGGCGAAATCCTGTCGCCCCGGCGTAACTGGCTCACTTCACGATATTCCCCGTCAACCGGATTGCTGTAACGCTCCACCAAATCATCCGGAAGGTTAGCAATCCACACTTCAGGTACGCCTGCCTGTGCATATCTCGGCAACTTGTCGCTTCTGTCGTAGCTGACACTGCCTTCTACTACTTCCACCAATATCCCATTTATAAGCTCGACCCTGTCATCTTCGTGTAAAATGCCCGCATCTGCCAGGTGATAGTAGTCATCCACGCTGAAGCCGCGTTTTTTCGAGGCAAGCATGGCGATGATCTCCTGATGAACGCCCTGCACCATATTGAGCCGCCTTGCAGCGTCGGCCCGCGCTCCGCGCGCATGCTTATCAGAGATAACGGCTTCCGTCTCAATCCGTTGTGTCATGCCGAACCTCCTTTTTCGACATTCTAACCGTCTTCTCCGCGCAAAGCCAATTCCTCCGGCGTCACTAAAGTCCTTATTCCACGCGCCGTGATATACTACGGCAATCTGAATTCTCACCTATACGTTCACGGAGGGGATACGTTGACCGAGCACAAATTCACTGTCTATTATATGGGGCGCTGGCAGGCAGAAAATCTCGACGACACTCGTGCCGCGTTAGAGCAGGTAGGCGCTAATCTCGAACTACTCAACTCCATGCACGACGAAGACGAAATAATTGAGCATGTGCGAGACGCGGACGGCATCATTACCTCAGAGTCGCCAATGACACGACGCGTACTCGAGTCTCTGACGCAGTGCAAAGTCGTATTGCGAACCGGAGTAGGCTACGATGTCATCGATGTTGAGGCCGCCACCGAGCAGGGTATCGCTGTCGTCAACATTCCCGACCTGTGGACACGCGAAGTAGCGAATCAGGCTATGTCTCTGCTTCTGGCGCTAAACCGTCGCGTCGTCAATCTCCACTCTGACATTCGATCCAATACCTGGACGCCCCGACCGCCCTACGAAGTCGGCGCGCTGCACGGTGAAACTATCGGAATCCTCGGTCTGGGACGCATCGGCAGCGCGATGGC
>JAGGDZ010000229.1 GCA_024648655.1 Chloroflexota bacterium
AGTCCACGACCCGCATGATAGCCTGATCTACTCTGCCTCCCGTATAACCGCTGGTCACGCCGACAATCGTTCCGAGCGTTACGCCAAACGCCGTGCCCACGGCGGAAATCCAGATGATCGAACGCGCGCCGGCGAGTACCCGGCTCAGCACGTCCCTTCCCTTGTCGTCTGTGCCGAGCCAGTACGCGTCGGACGGACCGCTGAATCGGTCGGGCAGATGGTATTCGAGCGGGTCGTATGGCGCGATCCATGGCCCCGCTACTGCGAGGAAGAGATGGATGACCACAATGGCAAATCCCACGCGCCCGGTGTTCGTGCGGAGGACGAGCTGGAGGGCGGCGCCTGCCCCGGCGAGCGCTGCGGGCCTCCGCGTCGATTCTTCGGTCGATCGGAGTGCGGAATCACCAGCTGCCATTACGCCAGCCTCACTCTGGGATTGAGCGCGCCATAGGCGAGGTCGGCGGCGAGGTTGCTGAACGCGTAAACTGCCGCTATTACCATTGCCGCAGACTGCAACATACGTATGTCGCGCGTGTTTATCGCCTGTATCAGCAGGCTGCCCATGCCTGGGTACGCGAACAGGTTTTCGATGATGATTAGCCCGCCGAACATCCAGCCGACGTTGTTGGCTATAACTGTTATCGTGGGCAGCATCGCGTTGCGGAGCACGTGTCTGACTACCACTGTCCGCATGGGTAGTCCCTTGAGAATCGCTGTGCGGACGTAGTTGCTCTCCATCACCTCAATCACGTTGGAGCGCGCCATTCTGAATATGTACGCGAACAGCGCGCCGGTGACCGTCAGAATCGGCATGATCAGCACTTGTGGATTGCCCAGTATGGATTCGCCCGGCATCATAATGCTCGAAGACGGCAGCCAGCCTAGCGTTGACGACAGTACCAGTATCATTATCACGCCGGTTACGAATTCGGGCAGCGATATGGTTATGAGGCTGCCCATGGTTAGGAATCGGTCTATCTTCGTGTCAACCCGTGTGCCGACCCAGACGCCCGTCGCCAGAGCGGATGGAACGGCGATTACGAACGCCCCTATCGCTAGCAGCGCCGAGTTTGCCAGCCGGCCGCCGACGACCGTCGAGATCGAGATGTCCGGCGACTTCGCCGACACGCCCAGATCGCCGCGAACCGCGTTCCATATCCAGTCCAGGTATCGCATGTGCGGGGGACGATCCAGCCCCATCTGCTCGCGCAGCCCCCTGAGGCTTTCCGGAGTCGCCTGTTGCCCAAGCATCACTTGGGCTGCGTCGCCCGGCACCAGCTCTATCAGCAGGAATATGGCGATAGACACCGCGAGCAGCGTTACTGCTATGAGCGATATTCTGACTGTGAGAAATCTTGCCATGTGCTTTAGTAGCGGTTCTTTCGGTTTGGGCCGACTGCGGATTCTGTAGGGGCGG
>JAGGDZ010000030.1 GCA_024648655.1 Chloroflexota bacterium
TGACCGTGAAGCCTGCTTTGCACACCTCATCCATGACACCGAGACTCTCCAGAATGGGGATACTGCCCGGCAGCAGCGACTCGCCGACATGCGCGCGAGGGAAGCGCTCCCGCTCCAGCAGAACGACATCCAGTCCCATGCGTGCGAGCAGGGCACTGGCGCAGGCTCCTGCAGGTCCGCCCCCGATAACTACAATGGAATCGTTCACCGACATAAGAGTCTATGCGTGCAAAATAAAATGGAGAGGACTGAGACAAATCCCCTCCATCCTGTCTATTGATGTTAGATTTCTAAGCCTCGAACCCTGCCGAGCGGTGCGTCCCGTCGCAGAAAGGCTTGTTGTCCGACTCACCGCAGCGGCACAGGAACACCATCTCGCCGTCGCCGTCAATCGAAATCTCGTTGCCGTCCGCGTCCACCAGCTTTATCCCGCCCTGCACCAGATAGGGCCCGTTCTTCCTTGTCGTAACCGTCGTGTCTGCCATAATCCTTTCCCTTTCTCGTTTGCCCTTTACAGGCGCCGTAGTATGATGCTAATCGGTCGCTCGCTCTTCTAGCGCCCTAATGAGTTCAGGCACCACCTCGGCATAATCTCCCACAATACCGAAGTCCGCCGACTGAAATATCGGCGCGCGCGCGCTGCTGTTGATGGCGACCACCGTACCTGCCTTGCCAATGCCAACCGTGTGATTGAACACGCCGCTTAACGCGATGGCAAAATAGAGGTTCGGCGATACCGACTTGCCCGAAAGCCCGATCTGGTACTGGCGTGGCAGCCATCCCAGTTCGGTAACGTCGCGCGTAGCTCCCACCGGCGCGCGAAGCACTTCGGCAAGCTCCCGAAGCAGTGGCAGGTTCTCTGGTCCGCCGATGCCCTTGCCTACGCCAACTATTGTATCCGCACTGTCAAGTTCCGCGCCTTCCGCCGATTCATTCACCACGCGCTCGACAATCTCCACCCGCGCATCATCCAGGCTATCCGGAGACAGCCGTCGCATCACCGCTTCAACGCTGTGGTCAGGCGCAACCGGCGTCAGCAATCCCGGACGCACGGTTGCCATATACGGCTTCGTGTTCGACAGTATCGGCGCGACGATGTTCCCCCCGAACGCGGGCTTCAGCTGCACAAGCCGTCCTTCATCGTCAAGTTCCAGACCGATGCAATCTCCCGTCAGCCCGAGAGACAGCCTGCCCGCCAGTCGCGCGGCAAGCTCTCGCCCTATGACCGTTGAACCGAGAAGCACTGCGTAAGGCTGATGCTCCCGAATCGCATCAGCGAGCACACCCGTGCGCTGCGACACTTCATAGTTCGCCAGCCGCTCATCCTGCGCCACCCATACCACATCAGCGCCAAAAGCGGTCAGCGTGTCTCCGTACTGTTCCATATCTTCGCCAATCAGCACCGCATCCACGCGGGTATCCAGCGTTTCCGCCAGTTCGCGTGACCGTCCCAGCAGTTCCAGCGTAATCGGGCGCAACGCGCCTCCAAGTGTTTCAGCCACCACCCAGATTGCTCCAACATCCCCACGCTCGCGCCGCGCGCCGCGCTCAACTGCCGCGTCAGCCGTTCTGCCGTCCGTGCCGTCGAATACCCCTCGTTCGTCCAAATAAGCCATCAGTTCCGCCACCGCATCGCCAGCAGACTTATCCCGCACCACGATGCCATCGCGCTTCGGCTCGATGGAGTATATCTCACTCACCCACGTCGGCGACCCGTCCATGCCAAACACCGACATATCATCGCTCAGGTCGGCGGCGGTCAGCGTCTCCACCGGCTTCTCCTGCGCCGCCTGCCTTTCCGCGCGTCTCGGGTATATCTCCGGCGCTACATCCTCCGTAACCGTGATGAGCGCAGGGAGCGCACACCGCACCACATCATGCCCTTCGTCAGTGATGCGCTCAGCGACAAGTGCTACTCCGTCACCGGAGGCGTCAAGTTCAAGGTGCCGCACTCCGCTCACCTGCGGCAGGTCAAGCATCTCTGCAACCTCAGCGCCCACCTGTCCTGTCTCGGCGTCAACGCTGTTGCGCCCGCAGATAATCAGATCGTAGTCGTCCCGCGCCAGAGCCAGGGCGAGCGCCCTTGCCGTCGCCAGCGTATCGCTGCCCGCAAACGCCCTGTCGTTCAGATGCACCGCGCTGTCCGCTCCCATCGCAAGGCACTGAACCAGCGCATCCCGCGCCTGTGGCGGTCCCATCGTATAGACGACAACCTCCGAGTCGTGCGCCTGCTTCAGATTGACGGCGAGCGACATCCCAAGCACATCGAATGGGTTGACTTCACTCGGCACGCCGTCGCGCATCACCCGCCGAGTCTCGTTGTCGAACTTCAGCAGCGAAACGACAGGCACCTGCTTTATGCATACGGCTATCTTCATGGCAATTAGTCGGGGCTGATTAGAATGAGTAGGAAGGCAAGAAATGAGAGGCTTGCTATTGGCTGCCGATGTTATTTCGCACGCGATCCGCAAAACCCGCAGGCGCGGTCTGTGTTGGCATGCCCCGCAGCGCGGCTATCGTCTCTCGCAGCGTTCGGAAGAATGCCTCGCACAGTGGGCAGTCGCTCAGGTGCGCGCGAATCCTATGCTCCAGCGCTGAATCAATCTCTCCGTCAATGTAGTCGGACGAGTTTGCTCGCGCCTCTTCACAGGGCTGCGGCAGCGCACTGCGCCCCAAGAGACTGAGTATTCGAGATTTCAAGGACATCATCATTTTCTTCGTACGGAACTCAACCGCGAGTCAAGTGCAAGTATATCAGCAAACACACATGGCGCAAGCCGATAGACTTTTACTTATTGGATGCTCTCACTTACAATTGGATGCACGAACTCTTTGCCCCTTCCCTCGACGGGAAAGAGCCTGTCTCTGTGCAGACAGGGGATGAGGGTGAAATTTATAATGCCCATTCCAACTGAGTGATGTCTAACCAGCAAGAAAGACAGCAGCAAGACTCGGCGCCGACGAGCTTCGACGAAATCGTCGAGACATACTCGAACTTCGTGTACAACGTCGCCTATAAAATGATGGGCAACCCACACGATGCCGAAGAGGTCGCGCAGGACGCCTTTCTATCGGCATTCCGCGCATTCGACCGCTTCCGCGGCGAATCCCGCGTAACTACCTGGCTCTATCGCATCGCAGTGAACGCCGCGTTGATGCGCCTTCGCCGCGAAAAGCGCCGCAACAGCCTGCGATGGGTCGGCATGGAGAACCTTGATGTCCCAAGCTGGGATGCCTCGCCGGAGCCGTCCGCGATGATTTCGGAGATGGGAGAGAAAATACAGGAAGGCATAGCGATGCTCCAGCCGGAACTACGCGCCGCCGTAGTGCTGCGGGATGTCGCCGGCTTGTCCAGCAGGGAAGCCGCCGAAGCGCTCGACATCACCGTATCATCACTCAAGTCCCGACTGCACCGCGCCCGAGTCCTCCTCCGCCAGCATCTCGCCGAATACGCCCCTAGGCGGTAGGCACCATCGGCGTCAGCCGTACCCCCATCACCTGCTCGCACCACGCCGCAACGGCAAGTAGCCTCCCCTCGTCGAAATAGCCCGAAACCAGTTGCACGCCCAACGGCATCCCGCCCTCGCTCAACCCCGACGGCAGCGTTATCTCCGGGAAGCCGCCGAATGTCCATGGCGACTGGAACTTCGGGTCACCTGTCGTCTCGCGACTCGGCGGCGCGGGTGCCGGTGTTGTGGGCATCAGCAGCGCGTCATAGCCCCGAATCGCGGACTGCACGTTACGCCCGAACTCGCGCTGCAAGTGCTTCGCCTTCAGGTATGTCAGCGCCGGAGTCGCCAATCCCTGCTCGATTAAGCCGCGCACATTCGATGAGAAATCATCTGCACGCACGGCGAAGTTGCTCTCATGCACCTGTGCGCCCTCCACTGACATCAGCGCGCGCTGCCCCAACAGCGCTTTGTCGAAGTCCACCGGCAGCGCCACCTCTTCGACTATCGCGCCCGCATCGCGCAGCTTTTCGGCGATCGACTCCGTATTCGCGCGCGTCTCGTCATCACACTGCTCCATAAAGAACTGCCGCACCAACCCAAGTCTCGGTCGGTTTATGTGCGCCTGCGATGCCCGCAGATAATCTGTAGTTGGGCGCTCCGACGAGTCCGGATCGTTGGCGTCATGCCCCGATAGCGCATTCAGCATCAGCGCCGCATCCTCCACGCTTCGCACCATCGGCCCCATTGTGTCCAGCGATTCGGATACCGGATAGACGCCATATCTGCTGACACGCCCGAAAGTCGGTTTCAAACCCACTATGCCATTGTAAGAAGACGGGCGCACGATGGAACCACCGGTCTGCGAACCAAGCGCCGCCGGAAACATCCCAACCGCCGCACCAACAGCGGACCCGCTGCTCGAGCCTCCCGGCGTGTGCGCCGCGTTCCAAGGGCTTACCGTAGGGGACGGATCTCCGCACGCGAACTCTGTCGTCACAGTCTTGCCCATGATTATCGCGCCCGCCTGTCTCAGCAGCGCCACTGTGGTCGCGTCATAGTCAGGCACGAACTCCGCGTATATCGTCGAGCCGCTCGTCGTCAACTCTCCACGCGTGAAGTAGATGTCCTTGATACCCACAGGCACGCCGTGCAGCGGCCCGCGTGGTCCCTCTGAGGCGAGTTCATGGTCTCTCGCTCGCGCGGTGGCAATCGCCGCATCCCCGTTCAGCGTAACCCAGACCTTCAGCAAGTCATCCAGCGCACTGCACCGCGCCAACAGAGCCTCCATTAGCTCAGTTGAGGATATAGCGCCCTTGCGTATCATTTCCGCTGCCTTGACTACGCCCAACTCATGCATCTCACTCATCGCGTCTTCCTTTCCTCGCGCCAGACGGCTTAATGCCCATCATCTTCATTACCCATCATCTTCATTAAGTTAAGCTCATTCCTGTCGCTTGGCTAACTGATATACTGACAAACTGACCGACTGAAACACTATTTCACGGAGTATATTATGCCTAGACTAACCAATCGGCAACTCAACGACTTCCTCACAAGCGGCGCCCACCTGATGAAGCTCGCCACCCTAACATCCGAGGGCTATCCTTATGTCGCGCCCGTCTGGTATGACTACGACGGTGAGGCTTTCTACGTCGCGGGCAGGCGCACAGCGAACTGGGTGGGGCACATTCGCGATGACGAGCGCGTCTCCTTCTGCATCGACACCTGCGACGCTCCGTACACCCGTGTCATCGTAGAGGGCGCTGCGGAGATTGTTGATCCCGCGTGGCTCGGCGACTGGAAGCACTGGGCAGTACGCTACCGCGGCGAAGAAGAAGGCACGCAGTACTATGAAGAGACCAAACATATGCCCCGCGCCTACATCCGGATCACGCCCCGTAAGGTAACTACCTGGGCAGGCCCCGGCTGGCATCCCCGCTATCAGGAATAGCGGCTGGAATTCGAGTCTTGCGTCCCGCCGCCGCAATAACCAAGCGACACAGGGAGGTGCGACCATTATGACCGCCATATCTTGCATAGCCTGACTTTATCTCATGCTGCTCGCGGCTATAGTGGCGATATACGCGGGCATGATGGCAGGAAACTGGAAATGTCCACGGAACTTAGAAGGTCAGCGAAACTTTCAGCGCGCCATCCTCCCGGGATTCCGCGAGGTCGAACGCCTCCTGCACGCGCTCGACAGGGAACTGGTGCGTTACGAAGGGTGCCATGTCAATTTCGCCCTTAGTGATGAAGTCGGCTGCAAGCCGGAAGGCGGGCAAACCTGGCTCGTCCTGCGCCCCGAACGTCGTGTAGAGGTCCAGGCGCTTGCGGAAGAAGGTGTCCCAGTCGAAAGGGATGCGCTCCATCGTTGGCGGCAGCCCGAACACCGCGATCGTGCCCAGCGGCTTCACCATCTTCAGCGACTGGTTCAGCGTCTCTACGCTGCCGCATGCCTCGATGACTACATCCGCGCCTTCGCCGTCCGTCAGGTCCAGCACGGCGTCAGTCGCGCGGTTGCCTGTTACGTCAATCGCGTGGTCAACGCCCATGCGCGTGCCATGCTGACGCCGCGCCTCCACCGGCTCCACCGCGATTATGCGGTGCGCCCCCAGCCGCCGCAGCATGAAGTCGTGGAATAGCCCGACAGACCCCTGCCCCAGCACAGCTACCGTCTTGCCCAGAAGCGGCGGCAGCTTGCGCGCACCGAACACCACCGTGCCAAGCTGCTGCGCCATCAGCAGGTGTGCCGGTGGGACATCCTTTGGCAGTTTCAACAGAAACTGCTCCTCTATCATCTGGTAGCCTGCAAACACCTTCGACTTCCAGATGTTCGGCGCGGTCAGCACCAAGTCGCCCTCTTCCAGGGATGTATCGCCCGGGTCAACTACCTCACCCACGCCCTCGTGCCCCGGGTATCCCGGTGGCAGCGGGAACTCATAAGCGTTCCAGCCCATGTACACGATATGCAGGTCGCTACCGCATATAGACCCCAGCATCGTTCGCACCAGGGCATGCCCCGACTCCAACGCAGGGATGGGCACTTCCTCGCAGCGCAGTTCTCGCAGTCCTGTCGCCACCGCCGCCGGCATCATAGCCATGTCACAATTCCTTTCCACTTCGTCAATTCACGCGTCTGCCACAATTACTCGGGTACGATTCCGCCTATATACAGCGCCACCGATGACGCTAACTCAACCGTCAGCCTGCCAGAGATTTTGAACCGATGGTCCCAAAGTGTCAAGAAAGGGTAGTCTTTGACCGCGTTCCTAATGTATAGCCGTCATATTAGTTGAGGGATTATGTAAATTATTCTAGAATCAAGTAGTAGATAAGGCTATTTTACCCAATTTTGGAGTGGGAAATGCGTGAGAAAGTCGAGTTTACAGCTGTTTGGGATGATGATTTGAATAGTTTATTGGAGAGCCTAGGGGTTCTTGCCGAAATGACCGCTGGAAAGGCGAACTGTGTGAATTGTGGACGGCAAGTAAATATAGACAATCTGGGCACAATTATTCCTACGATAGAGTTAGTCAATTTCACGTGTGATGATGCATTTTGTGTGCAGTCTGTAACTTCGAGGGAGCCGGTCACCTCAAGTGGCTGATACTATCCTCAGGCTACTCCTCACAATTGGGCCGCTCGGCGTTTTGGTTGTAGGTGGCATCCTAGTGGTATTGTACCCTGAAAGGGCTGAGAAGACTGGAGGTTGGCTTCTCAGCCTTTTCAATTTTGGCAATAGGAAACTTCGCCAACGCAGCATTAGATCTTCCATCCAGGGCAGCATAAGTACCTTCGCTCGTTCAATGAACGGACAGGTCAATGGCATTATGCCTTATAACGTCAGACTTAATTTTGTGAAAGGAGTAGATCGAGCTGAGCTTGACCCCGAGAAACAGACAGTCATAGTTCGAATGCGCGATAACATTGACGATGATCGTAACTTAGTCCATTCAATGATGGCTTTCTGCTCAATCGGAGTCGTGCCTCAAACTCGACAATTCCTGTCAAAATCAATGAATTCCGCAATAGATGTTACGGTAACAAGAAAGTTGTGGTTTTTCGCGTTCAGATGATTTGCCAGATTCTGAGAGCATCAGAATGGCTCTACAGGTAGGCAGATCTATCAGCAAGCAGAGACTTGGTGTCGTTGGACGCGCCATTGAGTATTATGCCCCTGACAGGGCCGGCAATAGGCGTAAGCACGTTTTGATCAGAATTGATCTAGCCTGAATATGCACTTGGGAATTCATCTGAGTTAGCCTTATACTTATTCGCACCACCATCGCCATCGCCGCCATCTTCGGTCTGCTCGCCGTTATCGCGGGAGCCGCTGGCACGCACGCCCTGCGTGACACTATCGACGCCGAGGCACTTCGCACCTTCGAGACGGCTGCCCGCTTCCAGATGTACCATGCCCTTGCGCTCCTCGCCGTCGGCATACTAGCCATGCGCTGTCAGACACGCATCCTCATAGTATCCGCCGCTCTTTTTACGCTAGGCATCCTGCTCTTCAGCGGCAGCCTCTACATCCTCGCCCTCACCGGCATCGGTATCTTCGGCGCAATCGCTCCCGTCGGCGGTATCAGCCTAATGGCGGGCTGGGCATCCCTCGCATTCGCCGCATTTCGTGCCAAATGATCCTGTCCGTCCATATCCGTCCCGTCTCTGATATGATATGCCAAATTATTTTCAGGAAACGGAGGACAGATACATGCCCAGCAGCGAAGATATGAAGCAGCGAATACGTGACGGCGAAATTCTCATCGGTGTGTCGGTGCCCCTCAACGCGACTAAGAGTCAGATGGAGGACATCATTAGCAAGGATGACTACGCCTTCGTCCACACCGACAGCCAGCACGGACCATTTAACGAAGAAACGCTTGTGCAGTTCTGCGGATACGCCGCCGAACTCGACATCCCCGCGCAGTTCCGCATCAAGCACACCCGCCACGCTTACCTCATCGGCAACATCCTTGACCTCGGGCCTGCCGGTATCGAAGTGCCGCAGGTAGAGGATCTGTCCGTCGCGCAGGAAGCCGTGGACTACTTCTACTACCCACAGTTCGGCAAGCGCAGCTGGGGCGGCGCAGCCCGATGGAAAGTGCAGGGCAGAGAAGGGAGGCTGGAGTACGCCGAGTGGTGGAACAGCCACGGCTGGCTCTGCCTCCAGATGGAGTCGATAAAAGCTACAAGCGACGCCCCCCAGCTCGCAATGGAGGGCGTGGACTGCCTCACCTGGGGACCCAACGACCTCCTCGGGGACATCGAAAAGCACCCCAAGCACCCCTTCCAGACTGTTGACGACTGCGTGAAGCACGTGCTCAGAGAGCTGGAAGGCACCACCACCCGAGTATCCTTCAGAAGCTACGATCCTGCCCTCCGCAACAAGTACATCGACATGGGCGTAACCATCCTTATGGAAAACCCCAAGCCGTAGCCAGATCTAACATCGACGGGCAGGATAAACAGGAGTTTTCCTACCTATCCTGTCCCATCCTGTTCATCAATGTGAAATTCCCGGAGGAACTTATGGTTGACAGAATCCGCGTCGGCAATGCCGAAATAGTCTTCGCGCTCGACATGATCCCGCCTGCGCGACCGCCCGACGCCTTCTTCGAAGGCGTGACCGCAGCAGACTGGGAGCCGTACCGGGACATCCTCGAAGACGGTCAGATACAGTTGTACTACGGTCACTTCTTCGTCCGCTCCATGGGCAAGACCGTCATGGTGGACACCGGCATGGGCCCCGGCCCGCACGCAGACCGCGGCAATGTCAGGGGCGACCTGCTGAATGCCATCCGCGCGCAGGGCGCAAGCCCCGAGGATATCGACATCGTCGCGCACACTCATCTGCACGGCGACCACGTGGGCTGGAACATCGATCACACCGGCGATTCGCCCAAACCATATTTCCCCAACGCGCGCTATCTCGTCCCCCGCCTCGACTGGGAGCACTTCACGCAGCCGGAGCACTTATCCTACTCGCCGCAAGTCCGCGACAGCGTGATTCCACTCGAAGAATTGGGGCTGATGGACCTCGTTGACGGCGGACACCGGATCACGGACGAGATGACAACGTTCGATACACCCGGACACACACCGGGACACCAGATAATCCTCATCAGCTCGCAGGGCGAAAAGGCGATGATAGTCGGCGACGCCATTCACAGCAGCGTCCAGATTCAGGAACCTGACTGGTGCGCCGGCGTCGATACAAGCAAGCCCGACAGCCGCCGCAGCCGGCACGGCATCTTGCAGCGCGCCGAAGACGAAAACTATGTCATCGCAGCAGGGCACTTCCACCCCGAACGGCACATCGGCAAGGTCATTCGCTCCAACGGGCGCCGCTATTGGCAGGCGCTGTAAATGGATTTTGCTTTGGTGAGTTATATATTGGAAGAGCGACGTCATGGAATCCAAAATAAGATACTTGGAGATGATTCAGCGGGCTATTGACGGCGCGTCAAACAATTCTTTGCGTATCAAGGGTTTTACTATGCTGTTGCTTGCGGGCACGCTTGCCCTTCTGCTGCGAAACGGCGCTAGCGCAATTATCATACCTCTCAATCTCGGCCTCATTCTCATACTCGTCGTAGGTTTTCTATTTCTATTGAACTTCCACTTTATCCGCCAATCCGACCTGTTTAAGACTCTATATGATCGTGTGCGAGTTCTTCCTGAAAGTGAAATCGAATTCTCCATGGAAGTCGAACAGTACGGCTCCGAATTAGACGAGTCATACAAGAAATTTACGCCTTTACCATTGATAGCGTCTGGTATATTGCATTTGTGTCTGGTGGTGTTCGTAGTTATTGGTACATTGCCTTCGATGATACAAGTATAGTTGGATAAGCATATTGCGAGGAAAATCATGGCATTAACTTTTCCAATCGCTGTCCTAATTGTTGGATTTTGTGGTGCAATGCTCGGCGGAGGGATCATGTTTTGGATTACTCGCAATCCAAAAGCCGCCGTTATAGTGGGGTTTGCAGGACTTGTTGCTGCTCTAGTATGGCTGCTGCAAGGAGTCTCTGAGTAGCCCGTCGTTCAATAGCGAAGTCACTGATACTAACCAAAGGGACGAATCTCTATGTCAATAATGGTAACCGGCGGCACAGGCTTTATCGGCAGGCGCATCGTTCGCGAGTTTGTTGATCGCGGCGAGGATGTCGTCTGCTTCGACCTCGCGCTACCTCCCGCTTCGCAGGATGGCGTAACCTATTACCGCGGCGATGTAACGCAGCTGCCGCAGATTCTCGAAGCTTGCAACACGCACGGCGTAACGCGCATCATCCACATGGCGGCGCTGCTCCCACCCGACACCGAAGACCGCCCCCACTTCAGCATGCAGGTCAACATCGGTGGCACGAACAACGTCTTCGAGGCGGCGCGCTGGTGCGGCATCAGGCGCGTAGTCTATGCCAGTTCCATCGCCGTCTATGGCGTGCAGGAAACGTTCGGCGACCGTCCGGTCAACGAGGACGATCTGCCCGCTCCCCACAACGTCTATGGCATGACCAAGGCGGTCAACGATTTCGCCGCCGCCCGTTATCGTGAACTCTACGGACTCGACCTGCGCGGCATCCGCATCTGCACAGTCTTCGGACACGGGCGCGTTACCGGCATGACAGGCATGATCGGCGGCCTCATGATCTCGCTCCCAGCTGTCGGCAAGCCGATAGACCTCCCCTTCGACCCCGATGAGCTTTCGCCGATGATTCACGCCGAAGATGCCGCCCAGATATTCGTGCGCGCAGCCCTCGCCGAGCGTCTGAATCACCCCGTTTACATCAGTGGCGGACACTTGTGCAACATCAGTGACATTGCAGATATTGTGCGCAGCATCATCCCGGGCGCGCATATAACAACCGGCGAGCGCAAGGTGCCGCACATCTACCTGGTTGACAACAGCCGCATGCTCGCTGACATCGGCTATGAGATCGCGCCGCTTGAGATGCGTATCCGCGACCATATCAATGACGCCCGCCGCGAGGCAGGGCTCGACCCCGTTGCATTGCCTTGACACGCGCCGAACCCTCACTGCCATCATTGCTAATCTCCATCCCTGAGGGCGTCATCGACCTCGGATGGGGCCATCCGTCGCCACACCTGCATCCCGTCGATATCCTGCGCCGCGCCGCCGAAATAGCGCTCGCGGACGGTGCGCCCGTTCCGCTCCAATACGGCGCAGCACAGGGCTATGGCCCCCTGCTGCACTCCCTCGCCGAGTTCCTCTCCGCGCAGGAGTCGTACACCACACCCATCTCACCCAGCGAGCTGTTCCTGACTGCCGGCGCATCCCAGGCAATTGACCATGCCACAACGCTCTTCACCCGCACAGGTGATACAGTGTTCGTTGAGGAGCCGACCTACTACCTGATACAGAGCATCTTCGAAGACCATGGGCTAAATGTCGTCGGCGTTCCCACCGACAAAGACGGCTTGAGAATGGACGCTCTTGAAGTGATGCTCGAATCGCCGGACGTACCGTGTCCCAGGATGCTCTACATCATCCCGACCTACCAGAACCCCAGCGGCAGCGTCCTACCCTCCGACCGCCGCCGCAAGCTCGTCGAACTCGCACAGCAGCACGGCTTCCTCGTACTCGCTGACGAGGTTTATAATCTCCTCCACTATGGCGACCCACCACCACCGCCAATCGCATCCTTTGATGTCTCCGGCGAGGGCTGCGTCATCTCGCTCGGCTCCTTCTCCAAGATGCTCGCCCCAGGACTACGTATCGGTTGGCTCCAAGCCCGTGCTCCCATTGTCCGCAGATTCGCCAACGCAGGCTTGACCATTAGCGGCGGCGGACTGAACCATTTCACATCTACGCTAGTCCACGCCGTCCTCGAACGCGGCATGCTGCAAGACAACATTGCTCACCTCCGCCGCACCTACGCCGAGCGTGTCTCCGCAATGACCGCTGCACTCCGACGGCACCTCGACGATGTAATTGAATTCACCGCACCCGGCGGCGGCTACTTCTTCTGGCTCACCTTCACGGACGGCACTAACACCGACGACCTCTTGCCAATAGCGCAAGAACATGGCGTCAATTACCGCCCCGGCGCCGCCTTCTCCGCATCGGGCGAATTTACCGGCGCCATCCGTCTAGCCTTCGCCCTCTACGAACCGGACATGCTGGCAGAGGGCGTGCGGCGATTGGCGGCGGCGCACAGGGAGTTCCGAGGATATATGTAAGCGGCCGAAGGGCTTGTAGGCGAGCGTCTTGTAAAAGTTCCCGCATAATTCGCATGTTAATGTTACTATTAGGTGTATGAACGGCAGGGAGTTTGTCAGACGCGCGCGGCGGTATGCACGCAGGAACAGGTTAACTTTCTACTTCGATCCGACTCGCGGCAAGGGCAGTCATGGCAAGCTCACCATCGGCAACCGTAGCACAGTCGTACAGCACAACGAGATTCCCGCAGGTACCTTGTCCGCTATGCTCAGACAACTCGATATTAACCGGCAGGAGTTCTATGTCATGCGCTATGCTTTCCCGTGTAACATAGTTCTGGATGATGAAGAGGCAGAGGTGACTGGCAGAGAAGCGTATGTGATAACTTTCCCCGATCTTCTCGAAGCAATAACTGGCGCATGGTCATGGCAAGAGGCTTTGGAGATGGCAGAGGACTGCTTGGCAGTCGCTCTGAGCTTCTATGTCAACAGAAATGAAGACATCCCGACTCCCGGGCCGCTCGCCGATGGGCAGATCCTAATCGCAGTTCCGATCATCGTCGCCGCAAAACTCACCCTCTACACAGCCATGCGCGAGCAGGCAATAACCGTCACAGACCTCGCAACCAAGCTGGATATGACCGAAAGCGCCGTACACAATCTACTCGATTCCGGTCGCTTCTCCCACATCAGCCAAATCGAACGCGCACTGAAGGCGGTTGGCCGCTCCCTGATAATCGAAGATATGGGCACAACTCTAACGAATCCTGTCCATCATCCTAGTCTGAAAGAGCGAGATACAATACCGGCAGCATAGCCGATTCTGACAGTCCCGGCGCCGCCTTCTCCGCATCGGGCGAATTTACCGGCGCCATCCGTCTAGCCTTCGCCCTCTACGAACCGGACATGCTGGCAGAGGGCGTGCGGCGATTAGCGGCGGCGCACGATGAAGCAGGCAAACGCCGCGCCTTGTCGTGAAATGTCCTGTCCGTCGCGCCCAACCATGCTAAAATTATTCAGCGCATTTCATTTTGGGTAAAGCAATCGGGGTACACCTATGCCAGACTTCATGACCGGCGACGAGATTCGAGAAAAGTTCCTCAGTTACTTCGAGTCGCATGGACACAGTAGGTACGCGAGTTCGTCGCTGATCCCGGTCGGCGACCCCACGCTGCTACTGACGACCGCAGGCATGGTTCAGTTCAAGCCGTACTTCACCGGTGAGGCGGAGCCGTCCAACAGGCGAGCTACCACATCGCAGAAGTGCTTTCGCACCCCCGACATCGAGGAGGTTGGTGACGCCACGCACAACACGCTCTTTGAGATGCTCGGCAACTTCAGCTTCGGCGACTACTTCAAGGCAAGCGCCGTTGATTTCGCCGTCGAATTAATGACTGAAGGCTACGGCATTCCGCTCGACAAGTTCTCCGCCGCAATTCACCACACCGACGAGGAGACGCGCGGCTTGTGGGAGGCGAAGGGCATTCCCGCCAATAAGGTCTATAGCTACGGTGACGACGAAAATTGGTGGGGACCGGCGGGCGACGAAGGACCCTGCGGGCCCTGCAGTGAACTCCACTACGACTACGGCGCAGAGCTCGGCTGTCTGCGGGACGACTGCGCCCCAAACTGCACCAACATCATGGCAGACGGCATCGTATGCGACCGCTATGTCGAGCTGTGGAACCTCGTCTTCATGCAGTATTATCACCATCTCGACGGTACGCGCACACCCCTGCCCGCGCCCAGTGTGGACACCGGCATGGGCTTCGAGCGCCTAGTCCGCATTCTGCAGGGCGTCGATACCGCGTATGAGACCGACATATTCACGCCCATCATCGCCGCCGTCGAGCGCGTGAGCGGCAAGCGATACGACAACCCCGACGACACCTATGCCATTCGCGTAGTCGCCGAGCATGGACGCAGCGTCACATTCCTTATCGCCGACGGCGTGGTGCCCGGCAACGAAGGACGCGGCTATGTGCTGCGCCGCGTAATCCGCCGCGCCATTCGCTACGCGCGACGGCTCGGCATCGAGGACGCCTTCCTCGGAGAGATAGCAGACGCCGCCATCGAAAAGATGGGGCACATCTATCCCGAACTGGTCAACAACAGAGACTTCATCTTGACGGTGCTGCGTCTTGAGGAAGAACGCTTCCGGCAAGCATTTCAGAATGGCTACAACATGCTCAACGAAGCACTCGATGGCGCTGAAACCCTCGACGGCGCCACCATGTTTCGCCTCTGGGACACTTATGGCTTCCCGGTAGAGATGACACAAGAAATCGCCGCGGAACAGGGCGTCACAGTCGATATCGAAGGCTTCGAGTGCGAGATGGAAGCGCAGCGGCAACGCGGCAGGGCGTCCGCACAGTTCGGCGAAGAGCGCGTCAAGATTCGACAGTACGAGAGCCTTGGTGTGGGTGCAACTCAGTTCCTCGGCTACGAGCAGGTCAACGCCTCATCTCCCATCGTGGGCTTGATAGCGGACGATGAAGTTGTCAGCGAGGCAACGGCAGGGCAGAGCGTGGAAATCGTGCTCGTGCAGACGCCATTTTACGCCGAGGGCGGCGGACAGATCGGGGATGCAGGCACACTTACTGGTCCGGAGGGCAGCGTTGAAGTCCACGACACTCAGGCTGTAATGCCCGACGTCATTATGCACTTCGGCAAGGTTGCGGAGGGTGTTGTGCGCTTGGGCGAAACCGTGCAAGCCGACGTTGACCCATTGCGCCGCGAGGACACTGCCCGCAACCATACCGCCACACACATGCTTCACGCCGCCTTGCGCGAGGTTCTGGGGCCCCATGTGCGACAGGCAGGCTCGCTCGTTGCCCCCGACAGGCTTCGCTTTGACTTCTCCCATGTGCAACCCGTAACCGACGACGAACTCTGGCAGGTGCAGCACCTCGTCAACGAGAAGATACGCCAGAACGCCAACGTCCACCGCGACGAGGACACTTATCAGTCTGCTATCCAGCGCGGCGCGCTCGCGTTCTTCGGCGACCGCTACGGCGAGCGTGTGCGCCTTATCGAAATCGCCAACGGCGATACATTCAGCTTCGAGGTCTGCGGCGGCACGCATGTCCACCACACCGGCGAAGTTGGCAGCGTCTATATACTCGGCGAGTCCAGCATTGGGGCCGGCATGCGCCGCCTCGAAGCCGTCAGCGGCAGGGCAGCCGAGCGCCTAGTATGGGAGCGCTTCAATCGCGAAGACGATCTGGCAATCTCATTGAATACAACACCACCCGAACTCGGCGGCGTGGTTCAGCGCATCCAGGATGAAAACGATGAACTGCGAAGGCAGATACAAGCATTGGAGCGGCAGAATACTCTTCAAGCCGCCGAGATTCTGCTCGACTCCAAGCGGGACATCAATGGTGTATCCGTCCTATCGGCGCGCACTGAAGCGTCTAACGCCGATGCCCTGCGAGAAATAAGCGACTGGCTGCGTGACAAGATGGGCAGCGGCATAGTCGTGCTGGGTGCGATCATCAACGGCAGACCCACAATCAGCGTGGGCATAACGCGCGATCTCGTGGACGCTGGCGTGGACGCACGTGAGTACGCCCGCGATCTCGGCAGAATCATCGGCGGCGGCGGCGGCGGACGCCCCGACATGGCACAAGCAGGTGGTCGCAACGCCGACAAGCTAGACGCAGCCATCGAGAGTGCCCAAGACATCGTTCGGCAGAAGACAGATTCGTGAGGATACTCGCGCTGGACGTCGGTGACAGGCGCATAGGCGTCGCTCTCAGCGACCCGCTAGGCATGCTCGCATTCCCGCTCACCACTATCAAGCGCGCCACCCCCGACACAGACGCCGCGATAGATGCGGCGCTCGCGCTTGCGGAAGAACACGAAGCCGCGGAAATTCTTGTCGGCATCCCCTACCTCATGTCCGGTCGCATCGGAGCGCAAGCGCACATCACCCTTGAATTCGCCCAAGCCCTCGCCGAGCGCACGCACATCCCCGTAATCCGCATCGACGAGCGCCTCTCATCCATTCAGGCAGACCGCATGCTGTCGCAGTCAGGCGCGGCATCGACGCGCGATAGAGGACGCACTGACGCTGCGGCGGCGGCAGTGATATTGCAGTCGTATCTCGACGCCAGGTGATTTTTAGAACCACACGGTTTCAATAACGACCTGTACATCCGTTTCTCTTATCCTTCTTCATCCGGAGCATTCATGTGTGCTCCTACAACCTTACCACCATCTGCACCTGCGACGAGGGCCTCATCAGCGATTCGAACGCCCCCTGAATGTCGTCAAGCGGCAGGAAGTTCGTGTCCCCCAGCAGCGGCTCCACATTCACCAGTCCCGCGCGCATCAACTCCAGCGCCACCCGCCAGTCCTCCGGCTGTGTGCCAAACGACGCTTGCAACTTCACTTCGCGCGCCATCCAGTCCGGCGTAACCAGCGGCGTAGGCTCCCACGCGATTGCCACCAGCACTACCTGCCCGCCGCGCCTTACGATATTCAGAGCGCTGTCCAGCGTTGACGGGTTCGGCACCGCCGCGCACTCGAACACGATGTCCGGGCCTACGCCGTCGGTCAGCTCCACAAGACGCTCTTCCACGTTCTCCGCGAACGGATTGATTACCGCATCCGCGCCCAGCTGACGGGCTGCTTCCGCTCTCGCCGGCGCCGGCTCGGACACGAACACCGACGTCGCCCCCGCCGCGCGCGCAGTCTGCATGCAGAACAGGCCGATCGGTCCTGCGCCCATCACCAGCACCCGATCGCCCAGTTTGATCTCCGACAATCGCACCGCATGCACCGTAACCGCGCACGGCTCTGCAAGCGCAGCCTCTTCATCCGATACACCGTCCGGTATGGGCACCGGCTCCCAGTCCTCAAGCAGAACATACTCCGCGTATGCCCGTGTCTTCGCACCCTCCGGAAAGCCCATTGTGCGGTAATTGTAGCGCGGGTCGAAGCGCGCTCCCGTCGGCACATATCCTGGCGGCGGATTGCCGCCGCCGCCCACTACGCGATCTCCGACCTGCCAGCGCGTAACACCCTCGCCGACCTCAGTTACCGTGCCGCAGTACTCGTGGCCCATTACCGTGCCGGGCGGCGCCACATCGTACATGAACGCATGCACGTCCGTTCCACACACCGCGCAGTACCGCACTCGGATGACAACCTCACCTGGCCCCGCCGTAGGCGTCGGAATCTCCTCGACCTCCAGGACACGCTCTCCCTTATACACGGCAGCTCTCATCGTAACCCTCCTTCAATCAGACACAAATAGACCAAACACGAATAGACAGGATGACCGGGATCTGCCCCACAGCATATCCCTTACATCCTGTCCGTACAAGTCGGTTCTATTCGCCGGTCTTCTATTCGGTTGTAAAGCAGGGCTTGCTAGTCGCTCACGCCGTTTGCTCTCAGATAGTCGATTGCCTCTTGCACGGTCGTGATGCCTTCGGCGTCCTCATCTGAGATTTCGATGGTCGTGTCGCCATCGCTGAACTCTTCCTCGAAAGCCATGATAAGCTCCACAAGGTCGAGCGAGTCGGCGTTCAGGTCGTCCATAAACGACGCTCCTGCCACCACTTCCGCCTCATCTACACTGAGCTTATCGGCGACAATCGTCTGCACGCGCTCCATTAGAGTTGCCACTTCTGTTACCTCCAAGGTTGTCAAATAGTCAGTACCGCCGGTTATCAGTTATCAAGAGTATTATTGGCTTGTCGCCGCCATGACGCTTCCCAGGACACCGTTGATGAAACGCGGGGCACTTTCCCCGCCGAACGCCTTTGCCAGTTCCACCGCCTCGTTCACTGCCACCCTCGGCGGCGTCTCCTGCGAGGCAATAATCTCATATATCGCCATACGCAGGATATTTCTATCCACCACCGCCATCTGGCTAATCGGCCAGCCCGGCGCAAACTCAGCTATTATCTTATCTATTTCCGCCGCGTTTGCAAAGATGCCATCCAGAAACTTCCGCGCAAACTCCGTGTCCCAACACGACAGCCCTATCTCCGACAGGCGTTCAGCCAGAACGTCCGCGGCGCTATGCTCCACCATGTCGAATTCATAGAGAGCTTGCATCACCAGCGCGCGCGTTCTGCGGCGTGCGACTACAATGTCCGCGTTCGATTCCACGCTCGCCTCAGACTTACGAGGCGCGACTTCCATCACAGATCTAGTTCCTACCAAGGCTCATGATGGATTCGAGGTCGCCCACGCTCGTAATCTGCGAGCGCCGGGATATCCGCTTGACCATGCCCGAAAGCGCGCGTCCCGGGCCCACCTCGATGAACTCATTCACGCCCGAGTCAATCATGTAGTCCACGGTTCGCTTCCACTGCACGCAGCCGCAAATCTGAGAAATCAACTCGCGCTTTACATCCTCCGCCGTCGCCAGCGGCTTCGCGTCGCAGTTTCCCACTATCGGAATCTGAGGGTCGTGGAACTTCACACCGTTAATCGCCTCGATCAACCCTGCGCGCGCCGGCTCCATAAGGCCCGAGTGGAACGCGCCACCCACTCGCAACGGGATCGCCTTCTTCGCACCCCGCGCAGTCGCAAGGTCGCAAGCGCGCGCAACGCCCATGACGTCTCCGCTGATGACTATCTGCTCTGCGGTATTTACGTTGGAGACATAAGTGCCCGTCTCCACCGCAATCTGCTCCAGCGTCATCTCGTCAAGACCGATGATTGCCGCCATCGTGCCGGGATTCTCGTCGCACGCAACCTGCATCAGCTCACCGCGCCTCTGCACCAGCTTCGCCGTATCGCCCACTTCCAGCACACCCGATACTGCGAGCGCAGTGTATTCGCCCAAGCTGTGTCCAGCCAAAGCGGCTGGCTGCGGGGGCGGCTCTGTCGCCTTCTCTCGCCATGCCTCCAAGCAGGCCAAGCTTAC